>WQTL01000351.1 GCA_009786275.1 Bacillota bacterium
GCCCCCTGCCGGAGGACCATCTGGACCCGGCAAGCGGCAACCGCGCCCGGTGCGTGGGCTATCCCCTGCGGGAGGATTCCCCCACGGGGGTGGCGGGGCATCCCGCGGCGGTGCTCTCCATCCCGGACTGCGCCCAGGGGGCCTGCGTGGCCTCCACGGGGGAATTCCTGGTCAGCGTGTCGTTCACGGCCGCCGGGCCCTCGCGGCTGTATATATACCCCACGCTGCGCGGCATCCTGGAGCAGCCGCCGGCCCGGGAGGTCTCCGTGGAACGGCGCAGGTGCCCACTGTGGGTGGTGGACGGCGCCATGGCCGCAAACAAGCAGATGCTCGCCCCCATGAGCGAGGGGGTTTGCGTCTATGACGGCAAAATCTACACCTGGTACGAATCCGCCGCGCTGCTCTACCGCGGCAAGGCGGAGATGTACGCGGATTATGTGTTCGTGATGGGGGAGGGGGAGGTGATAGGGTAGGCAGTTCCTCCGGTGGAGACGCACTGCCGTGCGTCTCCGCATTTTTCGCCTACCCCCGCATGGCCGCCAGGTCGCGGTAGCTGATCTTTTTGATCCCGCAGTCGGCCAGGTGCTGCTGGAACTTCGGGTCCTTATATAGATTGTATTCCCAGACCCGGTGGATGCCCGCGTGGGAGGCCGCGAGGACCTCCCCGTTCTCCGCGCTGGGGTGGATGTAGGTCTCCGTCACGCCGTGGGGGAACAGCTCCACCCAGCTGAACATGTAGTCGCGGAACTGCTCGTAGTCGCGGCTGTTGTCCTTGTTGTAGTCGTGGGGGATGAGGTAATCCGGGCAGACCACGCCGCGCGCCTGTATGAACTGCTGCACCTGCCCGAAGAGCATTTCCAGCACCTCACGCGGCAGGGCGATGTCGAGGGTGCGGTTCTCCTCCTGGCCGGCCACGCCCAGCTGCGGGAAGCGGAAGGGCAGCCCCACCTCGGCGGAAAGCTCCAGGATCATCTCCAGCAGCTCCATGCGCCCGGTGGCGATGCCGTAGAGCGAACCCATGTGGTTGTCCCAGTGCGAGGGGTTCAGGCCCAGCTTTTTCGCCAGCGCCAGCTGGGCCAGGCACTCGCGCCGGGCCTCGTCGATGTCCGCGTGCTCCTCGAACAGGTCGCTTTCGGCCCACATGTAGCCCTCCTCGTCGCGCAGGCTCTCTGTGCCCTCGTGCGCCACGGGGGCCCATTTGCATTTGCCCCATTCGCTGGTGGTGGTCAGATGCACGCCGATGGCGTACTGCGGGTGCTCCGCCGCCCAGTGGCAGGCCTGCCGGGCCCACATGCAGGGCATCATGATGGTGCTGGAGGTGATGCAGCCGCGCTCGAGCAGCTCGAAGGTGGCCGTGTTCGCGCCGAGGAAGGAACCGAAGTCGTCCGCGTTGATGATGAGGTACTTGGACATGGGATCACTCCGTTCTAGACATTAGATTTTAGACATTAGATTTTAGACGCTATGGGGGCCATTTCGTCTAAAATCTAAAATCTAATATCTACCGTCTAGAATCCCAAACCGGTTCCCATAGCACACAACGTCAAACCTCGGCCCCATGTCCTCCGGGACGGTGAGGGCGATGTCCTCCCGCACGGTAGTCATCACGATGGGCAGGGCAAGGCTTTCGCGCAGCTCACGCAAAAGGGCGAAGCTGCCTGCGACGATCTCCGGGGTGGTCTCCGCGCCCAGGTTGGTGTTGTTGACAAGGCCGGTGAAGGGCACATGGCCCGCGGCCTCGATCTCCTCTTTGATTACGCGCAGGCTGGCGGCGTCGCGCGTCAGGGGGCGGTAGGCGTTGACCACCATGAGCAGAGCCACGTCCCCCCTGTCCCGGATGCGCGCCGCGTAGCGCCCCAGGGCCTTCGCGCCGCAGTCGTCGCCACCGAGATCGATCACGCTGGTGAGCGAGGCGTCGTCGAAGGCGCGCATGGCCTGCTCGGGCGGCAGGTAGAGCTCCACGCCCGTGTTGGCGTAGGGCGAGCTGACGAGCTCCACCCCCGCCCCGGCGAGGGTTCGCGCGCAGTCCGCCGTACGGAAGTAGGGGTTGACGATGTCCATGTCGCACAGGGCCACGCTGGGGAGCCGGCGGGCCAGGGCCATGGCATAGTTTACCGCGGCAGTGGTCTTGCCGCTGCCGTAGTGCCCGGCGAAGATGGTGATGCGCGCGTGGGACGTGAGGGGGTCGGGATTCTTTATCATGGGAAAATGATAGCACAAACGCGGGCGGAATGCAAGAGAAAAATACGGCGCGCCGCGCCAACCGATGTTTCTTTGCGGAGGCGCACTGCCGCGCGCCTCCGCGTTCTTAAGTTATACGCTCACGTCACGCTTAAGCCTTTGATCTCCCCGTTCCCGAAGGCCTCGCTTTCCGGGCGGCCCATCAGCACGGTGTAGCTTTCCGTGGAGTGCGCGGCCTTGATGTTTTCCACGAAGCCCTGCGCGTCGCCGCTGTCGGAGGTTGCCATGGCCATACGCGCGAGGGACACGGCCAGGCCCGGCAGGGAAGCGATGATGTGCAGGGGGTTCGGGGGCCGCTTGAGCAGCGCCGCCCCGACCTGTTCCAGCGCGCACAGGACGAGGGTCACAATGCCGGGGTCGACGGGCTCCCCGCCGAACAGCTCCACGGGCCCGTTCACCGGGAACATCAGCGCTTTGACCGCCGCGTAGACCGGCGCCCACAGCGCATCCCCCTTGCCGAAGATGCCCTCGTAGAGGCCCTTCCAGTTGCCGCTTTCGGCGTCCGACACCAGCGTGCCCTGCACGAAGAACGAGCGGATGAGGTTCATCATCGCCTCCTGGAAGCCCATCAGGTCCGCCGTGGAGCCCAGGAACGCGGGCAGGAGGGCGTCGATCAGGTACAGCGTCTTGAAGTGCTCCCAGGTGACCAGGTGCAGGGTGAACGGCGTATCCTTGTCGCACTTGCCCTCGAACAGCTTGACGAACTGCGCGTTGAGCCTGTCGTATTCCGGGCCCTGCTCCAGAAAGTTCAGGAATTTCTCTATTCCGTAACGCCTAAAACCCCAGGCGCGGAAGGGGGCGATCATGATGACGTCCACCGGGTTGATGATGTTGAATATGTTCGAGAATATTTCGGTGTTCGCTTTTTTGTCCTTGGTGCACAGCGGCACGGCGAAGTTATAGCAGAACAGGTTCTCTTTCTTCAGGCGGGATTTTCCCGCGGCGATGTCCCTGTCCAGCGCGCCCGCCAGCAGGTTGCCCACGGCCCCGCTGCGGCTGTAGCCGTTGACCCACAGCTTCACGATGAGGGTTTTCGCGTAGGAATCCAGCTGCTTGCCCACCTCGCGGATGAGCTCCTCCGCGGCGGCCTTGAACCCGGCGTGGGCGTCCGTGTTGCCCACGTTGCCGTTGCTCACCCACTCGCCGCCGTAGTTCCCGCCGCGTATGGACACCGCCAGCAGCACGCAGCGCTCGCCGTTCAGGGTCACTTTCTTTTCCGCCATGGACCAGGCCACCCTGTCCTCCTCGTCTGTCAGCGGCACATCGTAGCGGTAATAGCGCAGCGGTGTGAAGCCGATCTTTTTGTAAAGCTGATGCACGTATGCCGCAGCGCGGGTGCGGCCGGTGCCGTCCAGCTTCTTGGTATTGTCCGCGCCGGGTGTGTCCGCCGCCGCCCAGCAGGATTTCTGCAGGGCCAGGCTCATGCGGGCCAGCTCGTGGCTGTACTGCGTGGACGGTTCGGCGAACCAGGCGTCGCTGTAGCGGTAGGTCAGCTTTTGTTCCACGGCAGTCAGGCTGAATTGCGTGGCCTGGGAGCCGGATACGTAGCTGGCCGTGCCGGTGATGATTTTCGGCGACGCCGCGTTTGCAATGGGCGCGAACACGCCCAAGGCCAGCGCGGCAGTGAGAATCAGCGCGCTGAAGATTTTAAGGCAGCGTTTCATGTATATCCTCCCCGCAAATTTCTGGAAGAATTATAGCACGCCCGCGCCGCGATGTCAACAATTCGCCTTGACATTCCATCGAAAAGCCATTACAATAGAACCATCTGAAATGGGGAGGCGTTCGCATGTCCATATTCCACAAACTGGTTGACCTGATCATGGCGGCGATCATGACCGTCACGGGCTTTTTGTTCACCGGGCAGATGCCCCCGGGCAAGATGCCCGCGCCGGAGACCGGGCCGCTTACCCAATACGTGAACCCCTTCGTGGGCTCTGGCGCGATCCCCTGGAACAGCGGCATGACCAACCCCGGCGCGGCGGCGCCCTTCGGCGCGGTGCGCATGGCCCCCGACACCTGCTGGCCCTTCGGCCTGAACATCGACAGGGTGGGCACGGGCGGTTATTGGCGCGGGAAAAGCCACACCTACGGCTTCAGCCACAACCGCGTATCGGGCGCGGGGCTCATCGAGGGCGGCAATTTCCGCGTCACCCCGGGGCTTGGAAGCGCCGACCCCCTCAAGCGCCTGAAGCGCCCCCTGCTCTTCGCCCACACGAAGGAGACCGCCGTGCCGGGCTACTACGCCGTCTGGCTGCCCGAGGCCGCGTGCCTGGCGGAGCTCACCGCCACGGAGCACACGGGCGTGCACCGCTACACCTTCACCAGCGGCAAGGACGCCCATCTTTTCTTCGACGCCGCCAGTTCCCTGCATTACGAGCGCAGGGCGCAGAGCGCCGCCCTCAAGGTGATCGACGAATACACCCTGGAGGGCAATTTCGAGAACCGCGTCTTCTTTTACGCGCGCTTCGATACGCCCTTCGAGGCCAGGCTCTGGCAGGGCGACAAGCTGCTCGCCGCGGGTGTAACCGAGGCCGAAAGCGCGCGCGTGGGCGAAGGCGCCGCCGCCGAGCTGGGCGCGGACCTGAAATTCGGCGGCGTGAAGGACAAGCCCATCACCCTGCATCTGGGGATGAGCTATGTCAGCATCGCGGGCGCGAAGGCGAACCTGGCCGCCGAGAGCGCGGACAAGGCCTTCGATACGGTCTACGCCGGCACCCGGGACAATTGGGAATCCCGCCTGGGCAGCGTGAAGATCACCACCGGCGACAGCAACATCAAGCGCGTGTTCTACACGGCCATGTACCACGCCATGCTCCACCCGACGAACATGACCGACGCGGACCATCAATACCCGGGTTATCTCAATACCACAGGCACAGCCACGGGCTATACCTACCGCAGCGACCTGTCCCTCTGGGACACCTTCCGCACCACGCACCCGCTGTACGCCCTCATCGCGCAGGATATCCAGCGCGACGCCACCAAGAGCCTGCTGGCCATGGCAGAGCTCCACGGCGGCTTCCCCAAGTGGCCCAAGGGCGGCGGCGACGGCGGCTCCATGTTCGGCACCCCGGCGCACGTCGTCATGGCGGAAAGCTACCTGAAGGGCCAGCTGGACGAGGCCGACGCCGTACGATCCCTCGAGATCATGAAGAACACGGCTTTCGGCACCGCGCCCGAGGGCAAGCCCATGAACGGGCGGCAATACTATAAAGAGTACAACCAGTACGGCTATGTGCCCAGCGACATCGACGACATCTCCGTCAGCCGCACCCTGGAATACGCCTGGGCGGACTACGCGACGTACCTCATGGCCAAAAAGCTGGGCAACGAGGCCGACGCCGCGCTGTTCTTCGGCCTCTCCCAGAGCTTCAAGAACGTGTTCGACCCCGGGACGAAGTATTTCCGCCCGAAGAACGCCGCCGGGCAGTGGCAGCGCTCGGTGGCCTGGGGCACCACCTATTACGACGAGATCCTGCCGGACGGCCTGAAGCTCGCCAATGGCTTTTCCGAGGGCAGCGCGAAGCACTACCGCTGGCACGCCATCCAGGACCCCGCCTGGCTGGTCAGCGGCCTGGGCGGCCCCGCCGCCTTCACCAAGGAGCTGGAAGCCTTCATGAAGGGCGCGAGCAGCTCCCGCGCCGGGCTGAACCCCGGCGCCGGCTGGTGGG
>WQTL01000352.1 GCA_009786275.1 Bacillota bacterium
ACCGTGGACGGCTCCATCACCTCCGTGCAGGCGATCTACGTGCCCGCCGACGACCTGACCGACCCCGCCCCCGCCGCGATCTTCGGCCATCTGGACGCCACCACGGTGCTTTCCCGCGCGGTCAGCGAGATGGGGATCTACCCCGCCGTGAGCCCCCTGGAATCCAACTCGCGCATCCTGGACGCCGACATCGTGGGGCAGCGGCACTATGACGCCGCGCGGGGCGTGCAGGCCTGCCTGCAGCGCTACAACGAGCTGAAGGACATCATCGCCATCCTCGGCATGGACGAGCTGAGCGAGGAGGACAGGCGCACCGTGCACCGCGCGCGGCGGCTCCAGCGCTTCATGAGCCAGCCCATCCACGTGGCGGAGGTTTTCACCGGCATGCCCGGTCGCTATGTCCCCCTGGAGGACACCCTGCGCAGCTGCGAGGACATCCTCGCCGGCAAGGCGGACCACCTGCCGGAGGGGGCGTTCTACATGGTGGGGGATATTGACGAGGTGTTCGCGAAGGCGGAGAAGATGGGGAAAGAATAATGCAAAAACGACTTGCAACCGCAAATGACATTCCTACCTTAGTCGCCTTGCGCAAGCGGCAGCTCATGGACGAGGGCGAGAGTGTGCCATCCGATCACTACCTTGTGAATTACTTCACAGCTTCCATGACGGACGGCTCCTTAGCGGTCTGGGTGATGGAGGAACAAGGTGAGATCATCGCCACCGGCGGGGTCTGCTTTTATGCGCTGCCACCGACTTATAGGAATCCCACGGGCCGGACAGCCTATGTCACAAACATGTATACGGAGAACCAATACAGGCGCAGGGGAATTGCGACGGAGCTGTTGCACGCGGCGATCGCCGAGGCAAAGGCGCGCGGGTACGGGGCTGTCCGGCTGCACGCATCGGAAGACGGCAAATCGATCTACCGAAAGGCGGGGTTTATGAATACGGACGGATACATGGCCATGATGATTTGACGGTGCTCCGCACTTCCCCCTCGGCGCTGCGCACCGGCCCCCCAAGGGGGGCATCCTGACGAGGCAAAAGATTTTATTTGTAATTGACAGAATGATTTTTTGATCTGTCAAGATGCCCCCCTTGGGGGGCCGGTGTCGCAGCACCGAGGGGGTGATGCGGAGCATATACAAACCCATGAAAGCGAGGTAATTCCCATGGCCAAAGAGAAAAAAGTCAAGCCGCCCAAGCCTGAAAAGGTCAAGAAAGAGAAAACCCCCGGCCGGGGCAAAACGGCCCTTGCCGTCACCGCGTTCATATTGGCGCTGATCGCCCTGGGGGGCGGGGCCTATGTCGGCTACCGCGAGTGGCGCGCCGCACAGCGGGCCGCGCAGGCGAACGAGGCCATCGGCGGGCGGGTCGCCGCCCTGGAGGACGCCGCCGCCGCGGAGAAAAACCGCGAGAGCGTGGTCATCCAGATGGAGCCGCACGCCCTGGCGGCCTACATGGCCGACAGCGCAAACCTGTACAAGACCCGGTTCTCCACCGTGCGATTTGAAAACGGCGGCGACGCGAACACCCTGGTGAAGCTGCGCGCGCCGGTCACGGTGACAATCTACAACAACTCCGACCAGACCGTCACCGTCAAAAGCGCGGCGCTGTACCCCTGGGAGACCATCTTTGAGGAGGGCTTCCGGCAGGAGACCCTGGCCGCCCAGCAGGAGAAGGGCTTCTTCGGCGAGCTCACGCAGGGCCAGCGCGACGGCTTTTCCATCGGCCCCGGGGAATTCCAAGTGATCGAAATCGACGCCAGGCTGCGCGGGGTTTACGGCCACCCGGCCCTGGAGACCGAGACACAGGCCTACCTCACGGGCTACTTCAGCGACCCCGAAAACGCGCCCCCGGAGCCGGGCGACGACGTGGCCGTGGCGGGCAAGGGGCGCATGAACAGCCGGGTGAACACCCTGTTCCGCGAGGCCCTGGGCTACTACTGCGCCGAGAGGAGCACGCGCTTCACGCTCACGTATACGCTCCGTACCGCCCGGGGGAACAGCTTTTCCGCCACCTGCGGCGTGCCGTTCTGAGGATGCCTATGTTCAAATTTTTCAAACGCAAGCCTCCCGCCCCCGAGCTCACCGACACCCTGGGCTATCTCTCCCGCTTCTACAGCACCCGCTGCGACGAGGACAGGCGGCTCGATACGCGGCACGGGCAGGTGGAATACCTCACCACCATGCGCTATATCGAGCGCTATCTTCAGCCCGGCATGAAAATTCTTGAGATCGGCGCGGCCACGGGCAGGTATTCCCTCACCCTGGCGCGCATGGGCTATGACGTCACGGCCATCGAGCTGGTGCAGCACAACATCGATATCTTTCGCAAGAAGCTCAGGCCCGGCGACAAAATTGACCTCCAGCAGGGCGACGCCCTTGATTTGTCGCGCTTTGATGATAACACGTTCGATATGACGCTGCTGCTCGGGCCGATGTATCACCTGTATACCCAGGAGGACCAGTCCCGGGCGCTGCGCGAGGCCCTGCGGATGACGAAGCCCGGCGGGTTGCTCTATGCGGCCTATGTTATCTGCGATATGGCGATTCTTGAAAGCGGCATAGGCGCCAAAAAATGGTTTTGGGATTATCTTGAGGACGGACATATCATACCGGAAACCTACGAATGCATTTCGAACCCCGGCGATTTGTTCCAGCTCTGCCGCAGGGAGGACATCGACGCCCTCACGGCTCCCCTGCCCTGCGCGCGCCTGCACTATATCGCCACCGACGGCGTGGCGCAGCTGAACAAAAGCGTCCTGGCGGAAATGACGCCGGCGCAGTTCGCGAAATTCATGGACTACCACTATTTCATCTGCGAGCGCCCCGACATGGCCGGCGCGACGAATCACAGCCTGGATATATTAATTAAGCATTAAGCATTCAGCATTAAGCATTGGAGCGTAGCGACATGCCCACCCCCTTCCAACTGGACATCCTCACCCCCGAGCACGCTTTTTACAGCGGGCCGGCCGAAGGCGTGACCGTCACCACCCCGGACGGGGAGCTGTGCGTGCTGGCCATGCACGCGCCCCTGGTGACGCCCCTCGCCATCGGCAGCATACGGCTGCATATCGGCGGGCAGTGGAAGGAGGCCTTCATCTCCGAGGGCTTCATGGAGGTCGGTCACAGCCGCACGGTGATTTTCACCCAGGCCTGCGAGTGGCCCGAGGACATCGACGCCAAGCGAGCCGAGGAGGCCGAGCAGCGCGAGCGGGAGCGCCTGCGCCAGCAGACGAGCATCCGCGAGCAGAAGTCCAGCCAGATCGCCCTAGCGCGTGCGATGGCAAGGCTGCGGGTGACAAGGGGGCAGCTCAAGTAGAGACGCGCGGCGTGCGTCTGCATAACATATTCCTTCGCCCTTCCGCATAGTAATGTCCAGTGACGACAATGCGGAAAGGCGTGTTTTTATGTTTGTATATTCGGTGAAATCCTCCAAGCTCAAGCTCATCGCCCTGGTGGCGGTGGTGATTGCCGCGGTGGCGGCGCTGCTGTTCCTCACGCAGCGGAACAAGCCCGCCCTGGGCGGCGCCCTCCGGCTGGCGGCTGCCACCGCGCAGGAGCGCGCGGCCTTCCTCTCGCAGTTCGGCTGGGAGGCCGGCGAGGACCCCCTGGAGGTCTCGGAGGTCATCATCCCCGCCGAGTTCGACGAGACCTACATGAAGTACAACGAGATACAGAAGGCGCAGAACATGGACCTGAGCCTCTGCGCGGGCAAGCGCGTGAAGCGCTGGACCTACGAGATCAGGAATTATCCCGGCTACGAGGGCAAGCCCGGCGTGGTGCAGGCCAACCTGCTCATCGATAAGGGCGTGGTGGTGGGCGGGGACATCTGCTCGCTGGAGCTGGGCGGCTTCCTGCACGGCTTCGATTTCCCCAGGCAGGCGGCGGTGGTGACGACCGCGGCGGCGACAACGGCGGCGATGGCGGGCACAACGGGGTGACAACCACCCCGGCCTTCGGCCGCCCCGCCGCAGAGGGGAATCAGAAAAGTCTTGAATAATTCCCCCCCGCCTGTTATAATGTTTTTATTACAGGCAGCGGGAGGATTTTCTATGAGCGGCAGCATGTTATGGTACGGCAGCCCGGCGGAGCTTTGGCAGCAGGCGCTGCCCGTGGGCAACGGGCGCCTGGGCGGCATGGTTTTCGGCGGCGCGGGGCGGGAGCGCATCGCGCTCAACCACGACGAGCTCTGGTCGGGCCTTCCCGGGGACAGAACCACCCCGGGGGCGTCTGAGGTTTACGCGCAGGCACGGGCGCATGCCCTGAAGGGCGAGCTTGTCGAGGCCAACCGCCTGCTGTCAAGCGAAAAATTCCAGGCAACCACCAGCGCCGCCTATCTGCCGCTGGGGGATTTGTGCATCGATTTCGAGGGCAGGGGCAAGTCGAGGAACTACCGCCGGGGCCTCGACCTGGAGACCGCTACGGCCTTCGTGGAGTACGAGCGGGGCGGCACGGCCTTCCGGCGCAGCTGCTTCGCCAGCTATCCGGCGCAGGTGCTCGTCTGCCGTATCGAGGCCGACAAGCCCTTCCAATGCGAAATCACCCTGCGAAGCCCGCTGAAAAGCACGGCAGCCACCGGGGAAAGCACCCTCCTTCTGCGCGGGGAATGCCCGGGGGAATACAGCAACAAGAACAAGAAGGGCCATGTCTACGGGGATGCCCCCGCGCTGCGGGGCGTGCAGTTCCTGGCGGGCGTGCGGGCCGTGAGCGACGGCGAGCTTTTCTTCCGCGGGGACTCGCTGGAGATCAAAAACGCCACTTCGGTGACGCTCTTCCTGGCCTGCGAGACCAGCTACAACGGCTGGGACAAACACCCCTGCCTGGAGGGCAAGCCCTTCGAAGCCCCCGTGCGGGCCCGCCTGGCGGATTTGGACTACGACGAGGTTTACGCGGCGCACCTGGCGGACTATCGGTCGCTTTACAACAAGGTGACGCTGCAGCTCCACGGCGAGTGCAAGAACGCCGCCCTGCCCACGGACGAGCGCTTGGTCGCCTTCCAAAAAGATCCCGGCGACCTGGATTTGCACGTGCTGCTGTACAACTACGGGCGCTACCTGGCCATCGCGGGCAGCCGCCCGGGCGCCCAGCCGCTGAACCTCCAGGGCATCTGGAACGACCTGACGGACCCGCCCTGGAACAGCAACTACACTACGAACATCAACACGGAGATGAACTACTGGCCCGTGTTGCCCTGCGCCATGCCGGAGCTGAACGAGCCGCTCATCCAAATGCTGCGCGAGCTTGCCGACGCGGGCGAGGCCGTGGCCCGCGCGCATTACAACGCCCCGGGCTTCGCCGCGCACCACAACCAGGACCTGTGGCGCTACGCCGCGCCCGCCCCGGGCGACACCTGCTGGTCGGCCTTCCCGCTGTGCGGCGCGTGGATGTGCTGGCACCTGTGGGAGCATTGGCGCTACACCCGCGACCGCGCGTTTTTGGAGGATACGGCCTGGCCCGTCATGAAGAAGGCCGCGCAATTCCTGCTGGCCCTGCTGGCGGAGGACGGCGAGGGGCACCTGATGCCCTGCCCGGCGACCTCGCCCGAGAACCGGTTCAAGTACAAAAAAGAGACCATCGCTGTCGCCAAGACCAGCGCCATCGCCCTGGAGATCACGCGGGATCTGTTCCGGAATATCTTGAAATGCCATGAAATCCTGCATGCCGACGAGGCCTTCGCGGACGAAATCGCCGCCGCCCTGGCCCGTCTGCGGCCGCTGCAAATCGGCTCCAAGGGCCAGCTGCTGGAGTGGGACGCCGAATACGAGGAGAACGAGCCGCACCACCGGCACATCTCGCACCTGCTGGGGCTGTACCCCATGCGCCTGATCGACCCGGAGGATACGCCCGAGCTGGCCGACGCCGCCCGCCGCACCCTGGAGCTGCGCGGCGACGAGGGCACCGGCTGGTCCC
>WQTL01000353.1 GCA_009786275.1 Bacillota bacterium
TTAGACTTTAGACATTTTTGTCGAAAGTGATCGGCATGCCGATATCGTTGGGCTACCGCGTCTAATGTCTAATATCTGGCATCTAATATCTAGAAGGAGGTAACGACTGTATGCAAGTCACGGATTCCATCGCCGATATGCTCACCCGCATCCGCAACGCGAACGCGGCGAAGCACGATACGGTGAAGATCCCCGCTTCCAACATGAAGAAGGCCATCGCGCAGATTCTGTTGGAGGAGGGCTATATCAAGAGCTACCGCTGCCACGAGGACGACAAGCAGGGCGAGATCGAGATACTGCTGAAATACGGCCCCAACAAGAGTAAGGTGCTCACGGGCCTGCGCCGCATATCGAAGCCCGGCCTGCGCATCTATTCCAGCTGCGAGGAGCTGCCCCGCGTCATGGGGGGCCTGGGCGTGGCGATTTTGTCCACCCCCAAGGGCGTCATGACGGACAAGGCCGCCCGCAAGGCGAACGTCGGCGGCGAAGTGCTGGCGTATATTTGGTAGAAGGAGGTGCTGTAAATGTCCCGAATCGGAAGATTGCCCATCGCGATCCCCGCCGGTGTGGACGTCGATATCGACGGCAGCACCGTGACGGTCAAGGGCCCCAAGGGCACCCTGAGCCGCCAGTTCCATCCGAATATCGCGATCGAGAAAAAAGAGAACACCCTGCACGTCACGCGGCCCGACGACGCGCAGCAGAACCGCGCGCTCCACGGCCTGAGCCGCAGCCTGCTGGCCAACATGGTCACGGGCGTGAACGACGGCTTCCGCAAGGACCTGGAGGTCAACGGCGTGGGCTACCGCGCGCAGAAGCAGGGGGAACAATTGGTATTGAATATCGGTTATTCCCACCAGGTGATCATGGAGGCGCCGGAGGGCGTGACCGTGGAGGTCCCCTCGCCCGGCAAGATCATCATTTCGGGCTACGACAAACAGCGGGTAGGTCAGTTTGCCGCTGAAGTGCGCGAAAAGCGCCCCCCCGAGCCCTACAAGGGCAAGGGTATCAAATACGCCGCAGAGGTCATCCGCCGCAAGGAAGGCAAGAGCGGGAAAGGCAAGTAAGGAGGGAAACAGGCTATGGTCACAAGGAAAGACAGCAATAAGGAACGCCTCAAGCGCCATAAGCGCGTGCGCGGCAAGCTTTCGGGCACCGCGGCCCGCCCCCGCCTGTGCGTATTCCGCTCGCTGCAGCACATCTATGCGCAGCTCATCGACGACACGAAGGGCGTCACGCTGGCGGCGGCCTCCACGGTGGAGAAGGATTTCGGCGGCTACGGCGGCAACATCGATGCCGCGAAGAAGGTCGGCGGCATGATCGCCGCCCGGGCGAAAGAGCTGGGCGTCGAATCCGTCGTGTTCGACCGCGGGGGCAACATCTACCACGGGCGCGTTCAGGCGCTGGCGGAAGCCGCGCGTGAAGGCGGACTGCAATTCTAGGAAGAGGAGGAACCCAAATGGCAAGATTTGACGCGGCGGGCGCGGCAGGCAGCGAGCTGACCGAACGCGTGGTGTCCATCAACCGCGTATCCAAAACCGTGAAGGGCGGGCGTATCATGAAGTTCTCGGCCCTGGTGGTCGTGGGCGACGGCGCCGGCACGGTGGGCTTCGGCCTGGGCAAATCCAACGAGGTGCCCGACGCCATCCGCAAGGGCATCGAGGACGCGAAGAAGAACCTCTTCAAGGTTGCGCTCAAGGGCGGCACCATCCCCCACGAGGTGATCGGCAAATTCGGCGCGGGCCGCGTGCTGCTCAAGCCCGCGCCTCCCGGCACCGGCGTGATCGCCGGCGGCCCGGTGCGCGCGGTGGTGGAGACCGTGGGCATCCGCGATATCCGCACCAAGGCCCTGCGCTCCAACAACCCCTGCAACGTGGTGCGCGCCACCATGGAAGGGCTTCTGCGGCTGCGCAACGCCGACGAGGTCGCGGCCATCCGCGGCAAGACGGCGGCTGAAATTTTAGGATAAGGAGGGTGGATAGCATGGGGAGCCAAGGCACGCTGCAGGTCAAGCTCGTCAAGAGCCTGATCGGCAGTACGAAACCACAGCTTGCCACGGCACAGGCCCTGGGGCTGCGTAAAATCGGCGATGTCACCGTACAGCCGGACAACGCGGCGACCAAGGGCAAGATCAGAGTGCTGGCACACCTTTTAGAAGTCACCGAAGGAGGTGCCGAATGAGACTGCAAGATTTGGCCCCGGCGGCGGGCTCCACCAAGGAGAAAAAGCGCAAGGGGCGCGGGCCCGGCTCCGGCCAGGGCAAGACGGCCGGCTACGGCCACAAGGGCCAGAAGGCCCGCTCCGGCGCGAAGGGCGGCGCCTTTGAAGGCGGCCAGCGGCCGTTGGCGCAGCGGATTCCCAAGCGCGGCTTCAACAACATCTTCCGCACGGAGTATGCCATCGTGAACCTCGGCGTGCTTGAAGAGAACTTCGAGGCGGGCGCCGTGGTGGACGCCGACGCCATCGTGGCGGCGGGCATCCTGAAGAATACCCAGGCCGGCGTGAAGATCCTGGGCGACGGCGCCCTGACGAAGGCCCTGACGGTGAAGGCGTCCAAGTTTTCCGCGGCGGCCAAGGCGGCCATCGAGGCGGCGGGCGGCACAGCCGTTGAAATAGCCGGCGCGGAGGTGGCATAATGCTTCAAACACTGATCAACGCGTGGAAAATCGCGGACCTGCGCAAGAAGATCCTCTTCACGGCGTTCATCCTCCTGGTGTTCCGCATCGGCTCGGCCATCACGATCCCCTTTGTGGACATCGCCGCGGAGGGCATCATCAGCAACGTGGGCAACGACAGCTCCTTCCTGGGGTATCTGAGCATGATGACGGGCGACGCGTTCAACTACGCCACGATCCTCGCCATGTCCATCACGCCCTATATCAACAGCTCGATTATCATGCAGCTGCTGGGGGTAGCCATCCCCGCCCTGGAGCGCCTGCAGAAGGAGGGCGAGGAGGGCCGCAAGAAGATCGCGACCATCACCCGCTACGTCACCATCGGACTTGGCCTGATGCAGTCCGTCGCGTATTATTTCTACCTGCGCAACCAGGGCTACCTGCTGGCGCAAAGCAACGGCGCGCCCTTCGAAGGGGCGGAGGCCGTATTGCAGGCCCTGGTGATCATCTTCGTGCTTTCGGCCGGCGCGGGCCTGACCATGTGGCTGGGCGAGCGCATCAACGTCAACGGCATCGGCAACGGCGTTTCGATGATCCTCTTCGCGGGCATCATCGCGCGCATCCCGCAGCTGGTGACGCAGCTTTACAGCCCCAAGCACGGCTATATCCGCCAGGGCGGCCTGTGGGTGCCGCTGTCGCTGCTTGCAGGGCTTTCCCTGCTGGCGACCATCGCCTTCATCGTGTGGATGGACAACGCCGAGCGGCGCGTCCCCGTGCAGTACACCAAGCACGTGGTGGGGCGCAAGATGTACGGCGGGCAGGCCAGCCACATCCCCATCAAGGTGAACATGTCCGGCGTCATGCCCGTGATTTTCGCAAGCTCCATCCTGAGCCTGCCCCCCACGGTCAACATGTTCCTCTCCCCGGAGAAGCTCAGCGCCGGCTGGAAGACCTTCTTCGGCCTCTTCCAGCAGAGCAACCCCATCTACGTCCCGATCTATTTCATCCTGATCATCGGGTTCGCGTATTTCTACTCCAGCATCCAGTATGACCCCACGGAGATGTCCAACAACATCCGCAACAACCACGGCATGATCCCCGGCTACCGCCCGGGCGAGCCCACTGCCAACTATATCAAGCGCATCCTGAACCGTATCACGCTGCTGGGCGCGCTGCTGCTGAGCGTTGTGGCGCTGTTCCCCATCCTCTTCTCGCTGCTGTGCACCCTGGTGCTGAACCTGGCCTATCCCGTGGCGGAGGGCGCTGAGAAGCACACGATGACCATCGCCATGGGCGGCACGTCCATCATCATCATGGTCGGCGTGGCGCTGGAGACCGTCAAGCAGCTGGAAAGCCAGATGATGCTGCGGCATTATAAGGGCTTCCTGGACTAGAAATCACGAGGAGACGCCGGCCTTGATCACGTTAAAGACCACCCGGGAGCTATCCCTCATGCGCGAAGCGGGGCGTATCGCCGCGCAGGCGCTGCAACAGGTTGGTCAGGCGGTCAGGCCGGGCGTCACCACGGAGGAACTGGGCCGCGTGGCGCACAAGGCGATTCTATCGTGCGGCGCGGAGCCGACGTTCCTTCACTACAACGGCTTTCCGGCAAGCGCGTGTATCTCGGTGAACAACGAGGTCATCCACGGCATCCCCGGCCGGAAACGCGTGCTGCGCGAGGGCGACCTCGTCAGCGTGGACCTGGGCGCCACCTGGCAGGGCTATGTGGGCGATACGGCCTACACGTTCCCCGTGGGCAAGCTCAGTGCCGAAGCGCAGCAGCTTTGCGACACCGCGCGGGAGGCGCTCTGTGAGGGCATTGCGCAGGCCGTGCCCGGCGGAAAAATCGGCGACATCAGCGCGGCGATCCAAGGGTACTGCGAGGCGCGGGGCTGCTCCCTTGTGCGGGAGTACACGGGCCACGGCGTGGGCCGGGCCATGCACGAGGACCCCTGCGTGCCGAATTTCGGCCAGGCGGGCCACGGGGTGAAGCTTCGCCCCGGCATGACGATCGCCATTGAGCCCATGGTGAACCGGGGCAGGGCCGCAGTGCGCGTGCTGCCGGACAAATGGACGGTGGTCACCCGCGACGGCAAGCTCTCGGCGCATTACGAGCACACCGTGGCAATCACGAACAATGGTCCGGTGATTCTCACACTGGCGGACTAGAGCAAGAGGCAAGATGCAAGAGGCAAGATGGGAAACCGGTACGGTTGTAAAATCCCTGGCGGGGCGGGATAAGGGCTATTACCTGTGCGTGGTGGGCGAGGAGAGCGGCTGCGTCCTCGTGTGCGACGGAAAGGAAAGGCCCCTCGGCCGCCCGAAGAAAAAGAACCCGAAGCATGTGGAAGTGACAGCGCTGCCTCCCCTCACATGGGAGCTGAGAGGCAACAACGCACTTCGTAAAGCGCTCAATCGCTTGAAAGAGAAAGGTGGAGAGCCCATATGCCAAAGTCCGACATGATCGAGGTCGAAGGCGTCGTTATTGAGGCGAAACCCAACGCGACCTTTCAGGTGGAGCTGCAGAACGGCCACAGGATCCTCGCGCACATCTCCGGCAAGCTGCGCATGAACTACATCCGCATTTTGCCCGGCGACAAAGTTACGATTGAAATGTCACCCTATGATCTCACCCGCGGGCGCATCATATGGCGCTCGAAGTAAGAACACCCCTTGGAGGTAAAGCATAATGAAAGTACGCCCGTCCGTCAAGAAGATCTGCGAAAAGTGCAAGATCATCCGCCGCAAGGGGAAAATCATGGTCATCTGTGAGAACCCCAAGCACAAACAGCGCCAAGGTTAACAGGAGGTAAGAGGAAACATGGCACGAATTTCAGGTGTGGATCTGCCCCGCGACAAGCGAATTGAAATCGGTCTGACCTATATCTTCGGCATCGGCCGCAAGACCGCCGGCGATATCATCAAGGCCACCGGCGTGGATCCCGATGTCCGGGTCAAGGACCTTTCGGAGGAGGACGTGTCCAAGCTGCGCGATTATATCGATCGCCAGGTGAAGGTGGAGGGCGATTTGCGGCGCGAGACGCAGTTCGACATCAAGCGCCTGATCGAGATCGGCTGCTACCGGGGCATCCGCCACCGCAAGGGCTTACCCGTGCGCGGCCAGCGCAGCAAGACCAATGCGCGCACGCGTAAGGGCCCGAAGAAGACCATCGCCAACAAGAAGAAGTAAGTTCTTTTAGAGGAGGGATTCCATGGCAACCAAAGCCACCGGAAGAAAGACGGCCGGAACCCGCCGCCGCCGCGAGCGCAAGAATATCGAGCGCGGCGCCGCGCACATTCAGTCCACGTTCAA
>WQTL01000354.1 GCA_009786275.1 Bacillota bacterium
CCTGCTTGCCGGGGCTCTGCCCCGGACCCCGTCCATTCCTCGCCACCACGCTGACGAGTTAAGGCGAGGCCGCCCCTGTTGCGCCGCGTATGCCCCTGTGTGCCGCTTTCACGCCCCAAGTCGAGTAAGGTAACGGCTGAGGAAGAAAAACGCGCCGTTGGCCCCGGTGTGGCCACGTGTGGCGATTCCACCCTTTCAGGGAAAACACCGAAACGCGAACAACGGCAGGGAAACGAGGGGAGAAGCAGGATAAAGGCTCTGTCAGGCTTACGCCTGCCAGAGCCAGTTTACACCGACCGGCAACGCCGTTCGGGGGTTACGGTTTCTGTTAGAACTGCAACGACTTCGCCGAAAACCTGTTAGGAGGTGCCTCAAAGCCAAGCACACCAAGGGGTTCGGCCTGTTAGCAGAAAAAGATAGCTCTTGGTCAAAAAATAGTCTGGACTTCCGAGCAAAGCTGTGGTATGATGTCGTGCTTGGAAGGAAGTGATTTCATGGCAAAGCGCAGAGCAAACGGCGAAGGCAGCATTTCCAAGCGGAAGGACGGCAGATGGGAAGGTCGCTTCACGGTCGGCTATCGGGAGGACGGCAAGCAAACATACAAGAACGTGCTGGCCAAAACGCAGGCTGAGTGCTCGAAAAAGCTGAAGGCGGCCATCGCCGCGGCGAAGGTTGAGCAGACATCAGAACCCGCTCCCGTATCCTACACAGTGGCCGAATGGATCGATGTCTGGTACGAAAATTTCATCCGGCCCAACCTCCGGGAAACAACTCGCAACCAGTACGAGAGCTTCATCAGGCATCATATCAAGCCCTATGTCGGATCAGTTCCACTGACAAAGTTGAGCTCCCTCGACCTCCAAAAACTTTACAACAAGCTGAAAACCAGTGGCAGAATCCAGACGGACCACGCCCTGCCCAACCCCGGCCTGAGCGCAAAAACCGTGCGCAGTATCCACATGATGCTCTCCTCCTGCCTGGAAAAAGCGGTAGCCGAGCGGCTGATTCCGAGCAACCCCGCGCACGGATGCAGCATCCCGCCGAAGGAAAAACAGGAGATGAAAATCATCCCGCCGGGGCAGATCGGCAAGTTTTTAGACGAGGCGGATAAGGCAGGATACCTCGCAATGTTCTACCTGGAGTTGACCTCCGGCCTGCGCCGGGGAGAGTTGCTGGCCCTGCTGTGGACAGACGTTGACACCGCCAACTGCGCCATCTCCGTGAGCAAACAGGTCATCAGAGTCAACGGCAAGCTGAAGGTTTTGCCGCCAAAAACCAAGAACGCCATACGGAAAATCGTGCTGCCCAAGCAGACGGTCGAGCTACTAATCGCAGAGCATGAGCGGCACCCGGACCACCCGTTGCTGTTCCCTTCGCCAAAGACGGGTGCCTACCTCGACCCTCCTGCGGTGGCACGGAAACTGAAAACCCTACTCAGGCGAGCGGGAATCGACGAGATACGGTTCCACGATCTCAGGCACACATTCGCAACGCTGTCCCTGCAAAATGGAGTCGATATCAAGACCCTCAGCCACACACTTGGCCACTACTCGGCAGGGTTTACGCTGGACACCTACACCCACGTGACTTCACAGATGCAGGAGGATGCGGCCAGAAAGATCGGCGGGTTCATGACGGCGGCGCAATGTTAATGGTCAAGAAACCGTCAGGCCGAAGCCCGTGAAACGCCTATACGTCAAGCACTTTCAAGCGCCCAAGCAGCCCGCCCAAAACAGCAATATGCGTCCCGTAATGGTCAAAATAATGGTCAGGCAGCGCACAGCCACCCGCAACGGCATGTTTGTAACAGAAAAACCAAGCCGCAAAGTCAATTATATCAAGACTTTGCGGCTTTTTGGCGGTGGTCGGAGTGTCGAGATTCGAACTCGAGGCCTCTTGGTCCCGAAATAGCGCTAGGCTGCGAAAGCGAAAATCAGCCTTGCATTTTGGCCTCGGACGTGCTATGATATTACCAGAAATTCGAAGGGAGCTTGTAATTGGATTTAGATGGGAGGAAAAAACCATGTACTATTATCAACCAGCAGTGACCATTGAGCAGGTGAGATCAACCGAATCTGAACAACAAGAAGCTCAACGACAGGCCGAAGCAAAACGTAGAGAAGAACAACGTCAGAAAAGGCTGGAACAATTTAGTTCAGTAAGATTAACATTGGAAGCGATTCAAAACAGCTTAGCGTTGAGTACTACGGGACTTGAATTGCCAAGCGGCCTTGATGTGGCTATGAACTGCTTTGGCATTTTGAATAATATACTTAGCTTTGTTGAAAAGGCTATAGATGACGAGCATCCCACAACCACAAACGAAAAAGTCCAGGAAGCCATTGACTTGGTTGATTTGGGTCTTGACTCAGCCAAACGCACCTATGACATAGTTGAGCGTGTTGGTAGGAAAGTTGAACAGAAGAAGAAATCACTCTTAAAGCACAAGGGCGCTCAGTATGATCCTCTGGTTGGTTCAAGTCCATCGTTTGAGTTCAGACTACTATACACTCTTGTCGGAAAAGCCCTTATTCACGGGCTGACAAATCATGAAGAAGCAGAGCTAGAAGACCTTCTCATGAGCCTACCTGAACGCGACATGCGATGTGTTGAGCATTTGCTAGAGGGATTACGACCGGCAGTCCCGTTGACTACTGCGCCAGAAGTTATCCAATCGAGCGAAACAGAAGACATTGCGCGTGTGACGCTTTTCTTGGAAAGCGGCACCAACACAGACTTTGAATTTTTAGGTACGATAGTCATGGACGGAGAAAAGTATTTAGGGCTGACCACCTATGCTGAAGTACCTCAAGAGGATGATAAACAAAGCGATGTTTTCTTTATGCGCAAAGTGTTCAATGAACAGAATAAATCAATGTTGAAGCCTGTTGAAGACCAAACGCTTGCCATTGAGATTTTTAAATCTTTTCAGCAAAAGTATGCTGATAAATATGATTTTGCCAGTCCAGTTAAACCGAACGAAGCCGAAAGAGTACTTCAATCATCGTCTGCAGCTATACCAAACAACATCCCGCGATCGGAAAAAGTTAAAAACGCCGTTTGGATGGTTTATGATCAAGGTGGAGAGGTTAGAAAAAAAGAGACAAAAGCAGTGCAAGCCGGAACGATTGTTCAACCTCTGCAGCCTCCCATTAGGCAGGGGTATGTTTTTATCGGATGGTTTTCTCCATCAGATAAACATTCTCCATTTGATTTCCAAAAACCGATAGCTACAAACGTATTTCTGTTTGCTAAATACGAACCTGTAAAAAGACTGAATTTTTTTGAATGTCAAAAAACACTGACGAGCAATGATTTGTTGAACTCTGAAGGAAAACTAATTCGCTATCCAGAAGAATTTGAATTGAGGATGGCAACATTGGTTTACTTGACTGCGAAGTTACACAAATATCAGACATACGATGAAAAGGAGATAAATGAAGAGCTTTTGAGGTGGCATGTTTTTGATGCGTGGTCACTTCTTCGCAGGGAACTATTGCAACACCACTTTGTTTGCCGCAAAAGCCGTAAAGTATATCAGGTCATTGCGCACTTAGAAATATAACCCCCCGCATCCATGCTCGGATTGTGTTGCCTGCGCAGGCACTCCCGCCGTAGGCAGAGAAGCCCTCGGTTTTTCTATTCTGAGTCCGTGTCCTTGTTGACCTGGTAGCAGTAGCCGTCCCAGCTTAGCAGATAGGCTTAGAAGACAAGTGAGCGCGGCCGCGTCAGCACGGCCAACAACCATTACTACATCCGCTCCGTAGCTGATGCGAAAATGGCGCACGAACGTTTCGGGGGGTGTCATGGTGGGCTGGGGGGTACTTTAACAGGCGAAGGGGATATATAAGAAAAAACTGAAGTCTGAATATTTAAAACCCCGCCACGAGCCGAAAATGGACCTGTCCACACCCGAAAGCCATGCAAAAACCGCCAGTTCCTACGCTCCCAAGGGAGGCAAGCAGAGCGTCCGGCTATACGCCGTCCGCCTGCTTGGCCGGGGGACACCCCCAGCACCCCCGTTCCGTCGCCGCCACGCTGGCGGGACAAAGCGAGCACGCTCGTGTCGCGTCACGTGTGGCCCCGTATGCGAGTTTTACGCCCCAAGACGAGTAAGGTAACGGCAGAGAAAGAAAAACGCGCTGTTGGCCCCCGTGTGGCCGCGTGTGACGATTCGCCATTTTCGACCCCGCACTACCCGCAATCAGGACAAAACGCCGAAACATGCCCAACTACAGAGATTCGATTTTTGAGCAGGTTAAAGTGAGGGGGCTGTAAACTGCCCCCTCACGGTTCACCGCGCCCGGCAATGCCGGTCGCGTAAGGGATTGCGGGATTGCCATTTATGGGTTGTAGGTGCACCTGTTTTGGAGATTGGGGGTCGATAGGTGGCTGTAAACGCTCAGGAATCCCAGTGTTTCGGGCTTTTCTAGGTGGCTGTAATATGGGTTCCAAAAAGTATAGCTCTTGGTCAAATAATTGTCTGGACTTCCGGCACGACCTGTGGTATGATGTCGTGCTTGGAAGGAAGTGATTTCATGGCAAAGCGCAGAGCAAACGGCGAAGGCAGCATCTGCAAGAGAAAAGACGGACGATGGGAGGGCCGGTTCACGGTCGGCTACCGGGAGGACGGCAAGCAAATCTACAAGAACGTGCTGGCTAAGACCCAAGCAGAGTGCTCGAAAAAACTCAAGGAGGCCATCGCCGCGGCGAAGGAAATCCCCGCAAGCGAACCCACACCAGCGAGCTACACGGTGGCCGAATGGATCGACATCTGGTACGAAAACTTCATCCGGCCCAACCTACGCGAGACCACGCGCAACCAATACGAGTCGTTCATCAAGCACCACATCAAGCCCTATGTCGGCGCGGTTCCCCTCGCCAAACTGAGCTCGTTGGACCTCCAAAAGCTCTACAATCACCTGAGAACCAGCGGCAGAATCCAGACCGACCACGCCATGCCCAACCCCGGCCTGAGCACGAAAACCGTGCGCAGCATCCACATGATCTTGTCCTCATGTCTGGAAAAAGCGGTCAACGAACGACTGATTCCGAGCAACCCCGCGCACGGCTGCAGCATCCCGCCGAAAGAGAAAAGAGAGATGAAAATCATCCCGCCGGAGCAAATCGGGCGCTTCCTGCAGGAGGCGGACAAGGCAGGATACCTCGCGATGTTCTACCTGGAGTTGACCTCCGGCCTGCGCCGGGGAGAACTACTCGCCCTGCTGTGGTCGGACGTTGACACCGCGAGCTGCGCCATCTCCGTAAGCAAACAGGTCATCAGGGTGAACGGGGAGCTGAAGGTACTGCCGCCGAAAACGAGGAACGCCGTGCGAAAAATCGTGCTGCCCAGGCAGGCCATTGAACTGCTGCTGGAAGAACACGGGCGGCACCCGGACCACCCGCTGCTGTTCCCTTCGCCCAAGAGAGGCACCTACCTCGACCCGCCAGCGGTAGCCCGGAAGATGAAAACGTTGCTGGCCAGAGCGGGGATAGCCGAGATTCGCTTCCACGATCTCAGGCACACCTTTGCCACTCTATCCCTGCAAAATGGGGTCGACGTGAAAACCCTCAGCCACACGCTCGGCCATTATTCAGCAGGGTTCACCCTCGATACCTACACTCACGTTACAACGCAGATGCAAGAGGACGCCGCCAGAAAAATCGGCGGGTTCATGGCGGCAGCGCAAGGATAATGGTCAAGAAACCGTCACGCCGAAGCCTGCGAAATGCCTATACACCAAGCCTTTCCCGGCCCCCCAACAAGCCCCAGAAAACCGCAATATGCGTCCCGTAATGGTCAAAATAATGGTCAGACAGCGCGAAGCCGCCTGAAACGGCAGAACAACAGAACAAAAACAAAAGCCGCAAAGTCAAGCGTGTCAAGACTTTGCGGCTTTTTGTCGGTGGTCGGAGTGTCGAGATTCGAACTCGAGGCCTCTTGGTCCCGAAAT
>WQTL01000355.1 GCA_009786275.1 Bacillota bacterium
ATAAAAGACGAGTGCGATTTCTGCCAGCAGCGCAGGGGGTACTCGTTTATCATTATAAGGAAAGGCAACAGGTGATATTATGTGCTTCAAACGAAAAAAAGAAAAACGCGAGTGGGTCTACGTGCTGGACGGCTGTCAGGTACGCGTGGTGCTCGCGCCCAAGGTTTATAAAGCTTTGAATGGAAGGGCTGGTGGCAATGGATCAAACTATCTACGAGGTTAAAGACATTATGCGGATTATGCGGGTCAGCCGCAACACGGCATATAAGCTGATCAAGCAAGAGGGCATTCCGCATATCTATTTAGGTGGACACTATAAAATCCCTGCTGATCGGTTTCATGAGTGGCTCTCAATACAATTTGCACATTTGCATGACAGCTTTTCATGTGATACCATAGACACGTGATCAGTGCTTTACTGTATGCCCATGATGAAAGGAGTTAGAAATGGGAGAAGCACAACAACAAGCATTTACAGGATGTTTATATGAACATAACGGCATCTGGTATATGCGCGCATATTTTTACGACGGCGACAAGCGGAAAACCAAGGGCAAGAGCACGAAGCTACCGATCAAGGGCAACAAGAAAAGGGCCCAGGCAATGCTCAACGACTGGCTTGAGGAACTTGCTACAGAGGACACCTCGTTTATGGACATGGGATTCTTCGAGTTTTTGATGGAATGCTGGAATCCTACAAGCACTCCATCGAAAACAACACCTACGCTGGCTACAAGGACATCATGACCCGCTATGTCAGCGGCCAGCGCGAAGCCTCTATTCCGCTGCGGGAGTTGACCCCCATGCACATCCAGGCACTATACAACCGCCACATAGGCCGGGGCCTTAGCCCCAACACGGTGCTGAAGCTCCACGCGAACGTCCGCAAGGCGCTGCAATACGCCTACCAGATTGACATGCTGCCTACCAATCCTGCCGACAAGGTGATGCTGCCCAAGAAAAAGCGTTTCACCGGGGGATTTTACAATGAGCGCCAAATCATGCAGTTGTTGGGCTGCGCAGAGGATGAAGCGATCTACCCGGCAATCCTGCTCTCGGCCTTTTATGGCCTGCGGCGCAGCGAAGTCCTGGGCCTGAAATGGGACGTTGTGGATTTCGCGAACGGCGTGATCCACATCCGCAACACGGTGGTGGAGTATCAGAGGATCGTAGAGGAAAAGGAGCAGACCAAGACCAAGGCCAGCTATCGTACCTTGCCCCTCGCAAAGGAGATTTCCGACTACTTACAGCACCTAAAGCGTACCCAGCAGGACAATCGAGCGTTTTTCGGCAGCGGGTACATCGAAAACGATTTCGTGTGCAAGCGTGAAAACGGCGAACCATTCATCCCGAACTATATCACGATACGGTTCCGCAAAATCCTGAAAAATCACGGTCTGCCCGAAATCCGCTTCCATGACCTGCGCCATAGCGCCGCAAGCCTGCTCCTTGCCAACGACTTCTCGCTGAAAGAGATTCAGGAATACTTGGGCCACGGCGACATAAGCACAACAGCGAACATCTACAGCCATCTTCTGTTTCAGTCTAAGCAGAACATGGCCGACCGCATGGGCGGCCTCCTGCGGGCAGGTTGACCCCGGACGTCTGATTAATACTTTGATTAATCCTTGGTAAAAATGGCCTCCTATAGTGTATGATGAAAAAATTGAAAGCCTTGATATACAAGACTTTCAGTGGCTGGGATGGTTGGAATCGAACCAACGAATGACGGAGTCAAAGTCCGTTGCCTTACCGCTTGGCTACACCCCAATATAGATATTAGATTTTAGATGTCAGATATTAGATGTTAGACGCTGGACCGCGGGTCTAATATCTAATGTCTAACATCTAAAATCTAAAATGGGGTGGGTAATCGGGTTCGAACCGACGACCTCCAGGGCCACAACCTGGCACTCTAACCAACTGAGCTATACCCACCATACGACGCTGTAATATTATACCCGTTCGCGCGCGGGTTGTCAAGACAATAATTTGCTTGACTTCCCAAATTATTTCATCTATAATGACTATGACAATCACGCGAGGAGGCCTTCTCCATGAAAAAAGCACCCCTCTGCTGCGCCGCGCTGGCCGCCGCGCTCGTGCTCCTGCTGTGCGCATGTAGAACCTCCCCGGCAGAGCAGCGCACCGCCGCCGACCTGTCCGCCTTTGAGGCCGCCTTCGACCTTTCCGACCTGGCGCAATACCTCACAGAGGACCAGCTGGCCGCCGTCGACGCCGCCGTGTGGGAACGCCTCGCCGCGCAGGGCTATCCGCCGGAAAGCTACGCCCTGCAATTCGAAAACCCCACCGCGGGCAGCATCAAAATCCCCTTCGACAACGCCGGGGGCCGCGACCTGGCGCGCCTTGACACCGCCAAGCTGGCGGACTACATCGCCGGGGAGATTGCGGCAGAGCTTGACAAGCAAGGGATTAAGCATGCTGGCGCAACGGGCAGTGCCACAACGGCCACAAAACAGCCTTCGTCCGGTTCCACAGGCGGTACGGCAATAACCACCACAACCACAACAACAAAACACCAACAAGAAATGTACCCGCAGGAGCTGCTCCTAGACAATAATCAGATAATTAATATCAGCAACAGCAATAACATTGCCGGTACGGTATTTTCGCAATATGCCAATGGCGGATTCAATCTGGCGTTTAACGCGAACGGCCAGACCTATGTGTTCCGCAGAGCCGATGCCCTCAACGAGAAGGCCTACTATGAATCCCAATTCAAGAACGGTAAAACAGAAACCGTCGCGCTCTATGTAAAAACCGGCCAAAAAGATGGCAAAGTGGCCCTTCGGCTAATTGACACCTATAGCTATACGGTCGGGGGCGACACTGCCGGCTACGATGTCTATGTCGTCCCAGACCGTAATGACACTACGCGGTATTCCGGCCTCCTATACACTAATAGCATAAATATTCGTGTCGGAGGAAATACCGGCATGAACTTTACTTATTGGGTTCATCCCGACACGTACACTATCCCAGACAAAAAAACAATTTTCTTGAACTAACTACCGCTTTGCCCTTCCGGGCGGGAATGAAAAAACGCTCGAATATCATTCGAGCCCCACGATAACCTCTTATAGGCGGCGAGTATCACTCGCCGCAGCCCTAAAAAAACAAACCATTTCAACTGGTGATTCGCATTATCACTCGCCGCACCCCTAAAAAACAAAAAACAAAAAAACAAACCATTTCAACAGGTGATTCGCATTATCATTCGGCGCATCACACAGAAACAACATGCATATCCAAACAGAAGGGAGCCCCCCACATGAAACGCAAGTTATTCGCCCTATTGCTCGCCCTCGCTTTCCTCCTGCCCTGCCTGTCCCTAGGCACATCAGCCGCCGCTTCCTACACCATCGGCAACCCCTACGCCTCGGTGGACTGGGACACCTGGAAGGCCTACAAGACCCAGCTGCACGTGCACACCAACGGCAGCGACGGCGAGCTGCCCCTCAACGAGTTGGTGGAGGAGCACTACCGCCTGAACTACGACATCCTGGCCATCACCGACCACATGACCCTCGGCGTGCCTTGGAACCAGGCGCCCCGCACGGTGCCCATCATGCGTTTGGTGAAGTATTCGCGCACGAAAATGGCCCCCATGGCCCCCCTTACCGACGCGCGGCGGCAGGAGATTCTCACCGGCGTGGGCCGGGGCAACCGCCCCATGCTGGAGATCACCCGGGGGGTGGAGCTTAACGGGGCGGTGCCCAGCAACAGCCACCTGCAGGGCTGGTTCAGCGATTTCGGCCAGGGCTTCATCGGCGTGGACATGGATTGGGAGACCCCCATCAAGCGCGCGCAGAAGGCCGGCGGCCTGACCTCCCTGAACCACGTGGGGGAGCCCGCCGGGGCCGAGGAAAGCGGCGACCCGGCGTATTACGACAAAAATCCCAAATGGGTGGATAAGTTCGCCTACCTCTTCGTCAAATACCCCTCGTGCCTGATCGGCATGGACGTCAACAGCGGCACGAACGACGGCACCAAATTCGACATCATCCTCTACGACAGGATCCTGGCCAAGGTGATCCCCCACGGCGTGCTGCCCTGGGCCTTCACCTACAGCGACGCCCACAGCCCCGGGCAGTTCGACCGCGCCTTCACCCTCCACATGATGCCCGAACTGACCGAGGCCGCCCTGCGCACCAGCATGGAGGACGGCGCGTTCTTCGGCTTCGCGCGCCACGCCCGGCTGGATAAGGGCGACGCGTTTGAGGGCAAGGGCGATCCCCCCAAGGTGAGCCGCATCGCCGTGGACCAGGCCGCCGGCACGATTACCGTCACGGCCGCAGGCTATGACACCATCGTCTGGGTGTCCGACGGCGTAGAGGTGAGCCGGGGGAACGCGACCCTGGACATCGCCGCCCACGACGCGAAGATCGGCAGCTATGTCCGCGCCTACCTGCTGGGCCCAAGCGGGATTCTCTACATCCAGCCCTTCACGGTTTTACGCGCGGGGCAAACGCTCCCGAAGCAGGATATCCCGCGGGTGCTCGACTACTCCATACCCCTCAGCTGGGTCAGCGCCGCGGCGAATATCCTCTTCAACTATACGCCCCTGTGGCTGGTCAAGGCGGCCATGGTCCTGTTCGACCCCTATGTGGATTTGCCCTGGATCCCCTGGGGCTCCCTGATCGGAGGCTGAGCCATGACACTGCTTGAGGCCATCGACATCCGCCGTTCCCGCCGCAAATACCTGCCCGACCCCATCGACGGAAATACCATCAAGGCGCTGGAAGCGCTTGCGATCGAATACAGCCAAAAATCCGGCGCGCGCATCGAGCTGGTATTCAACGACGGCAGCGCCTTCGGCAGCCTGCGCAAGACCTACGGCATGCTCACCGGCGTGCGCAACTACGCGGGGCTCATCGCCCGCCGGGGCGACCGCGAGGCCGCCGAGCGCCTGGGCTACTACGGCGAGCTGCTGATGCTCCACGCGGTGACGATGGGCCTTGGCGCCTGCTGGGTCGGCGGCAGCTTCGACCGCGGCAGCTGCCCCTTCGCCCTTGAGGAGGGCGAGGAGATCGTCTGCGTCATCTCGCTGGGCTATGCCCGGGAAAAGAACAGTTTGCGCGAGAGCCTCATCTACGGCGCTACGCACCGCAAAACCAAGACGATCGAGCAGATGATGTCCGCCGACGCGCCCGTGCCGGATTGGTTCCTGCCCGGTATGCGGGCCGTGCAAAAAGCGCCGTCGGCGGTGAACCGGCAGCCGGTGACGTTCTCATTCAAAGACGGCGTCGTAACCGCCGGCCTGGCCGACGTGAGCACCAGCGCATTGCTCGATTTGGGCATCGCCAAGCTGCACTTCGAGCTCGGCGCGGGCCGGGGAAGCTGGGCCTGGGGCAACGACGCGGCGTTCACATATAAGTAGAGACGCACGGCAGTGCGTCTCCGCACAAAACGGAATTTTTATCGGAAACAACCGCAAGGGCCTGCCTCGCCGGCAAGCCCTTGCTTTTTCGTTGCGTTAAAAGGGGAAGCCGTTGGGGAGCTCCTGGATGCTGCCAGCGTATTGCTCGAAATATCCCGCGAAGGTGTTCCAGTAGATCGCGACGAAAATCCCCGAGATCACCATCATGACGATGCCGATAATCTTCAGCACCAGCATCAGCTTGGCCAGGTTCTGGCGGTTGACGCTGCCGGTTTTGTCGTTCCCCCAGACGATGGACAGGATCAGCCCGATGATGGGGATGTTGAAGAGGAAGAGATAGCCGAAGTATCCCCCCGCGCTGATAGGGGCGTAGCGGCTGCCCCGGGGCGGGGGCGCTTCGGCGGCGGGCTGGGCCTGATAGACGGGCTGCTGATACATGGGCTGCTGGTATACGGGCTCCTGGTAGATGGGCTGCACCGGGGCCTGGTAGACCGGCGGGGCCGGCTCCTGCCAGACCGGCGGGGCCGGCTCCTGGTACACGGGCTGGGGCGGTTCC
>WQTL01000356.1 GCA_009786275.1 Bacillota bacterium
CTTTTTTCCGCTCTCTACAAAAGCTCCGGCAAGCGCAAAGAAAGCCCCCCTCTGCAAGAGGGGGGTGGCCGCAGGCCGGGAGGTGCTCAAAAATCGCACACCGCGAAGAAATTCTGCTTCGGCAGGCCGTCCCTGCCGAACAGCATGGGCCAGTCGCCCTTCGGCCCGTTTTCGCCGTAGGTAATCACGCTGTGGGCGTCGTCCAGGCCCCAGAACGTGGCGCCGATGACCACGTCTTTGTTGCGGCGCAGCGCCTCAAAGAATTTCTTGTATTTGAAGATCTGCCAGGTTTCCAGCCAGTCCGGGGGCGCTCCGGCGGTCCGCTGGCGGTCGATCTCGAAGATCTTGATGTCGATCTCCGTGTACTCCAGCTTGACGCCGAGCTTCCGGCAGCGCTTGGCGAGGGTGTCCACGGCGCGGAACTCCGGGTCGAAGGGCAGGGTGCTCACCGTGCCCATGTGCCCCTGGGTGGCGATGCCGTCGATGCGCACGCCCTGTTTGCGCCAGCGCTCCACGCAGCAGAACATGTTGTCGGTCTTTGCGGCGTTGCCCTCCACGAAGGTCTCGTTGACCATCAGCACGTCGTTTGCGTCGGCATATTTGGCGGCCAGCTCGAAGGCCTTGGTGACGAACGCCTCCCCGGCGATCCTGTAGTAGTCGGTGTCCTGCTTCAGCTGCCACGTCCTATTATAATGGAAAGGCTCGTTCACCACGTCCCAGACGTCGACCACGCCGCCGTACTTGCCCATGATGAAGCCTATGTAAGCGTCCATGCGGGCGAACAGCGTTTCCTTGTCGGTCAGCTGCGTCTTGGTATTGTCCGTCCAGAGCATCCAGACGTCCTGCACGGGCCAGATCAGCGTATGGCCGCGGATTTTCAGGCCGTGCGCAAGGGCGAATTCGGCCAGCCGGTCCATGCCTCTGAACCGATAGTCGGGATCCCCGGGCTGCAGCAGCTGCCAATCGGGCACGACCGTGTCCGCGGCCCAGACGTCCAGCTCGCGGCCGTCCGCCGGGTCTCTTTTTTGGTAGGACGACTGCTTGAGCTCCCATTCCGGGGTGATCATGTTGAAATTCTTCAGGATGAACGCCTCCAGGCGCGGGTCGTCCAGCTCGTAGGAATACACCGCCGCGCCGATGGGGAAATAGCCCGCGTAGGCCTCGCAAAGGCCCGTGTAGCCCGCCTGGCTGTCCGTGAGGCTGGCGGCGTAATCCAGCGATGCACGGCTTGCGCCGGAAAAGAATAGGATACAGGGCAGGAAGAACGAAAGAATCTTATAGAGGAGCTCGGGGACGACGCTGTACATGGGGCTTCCCTCCTTCACGCTGATGCCCCCATTGTAGCAGGTTTTACGGGGGATGTCAATACATGGGAAGGGGGCGCGGCGCGGAACCTGCAATTGCCGCGCGCTGTCCGTTTAATTAGGAGGATATGGGAGGCCGGCCCGGCCCTGCTGTTAATAATCTAAAAATAATTGTTCACGAATATGAAAATATCTATTGATTTTTCCATTTGGATGCTGTATAATGACCCTATGAGTGTCTGCCCGGCCGAACCCGTGGCATGTCGCTTAGAAAATATTCCTTTGAAGGGAGCCATTTTCATGAAACAAAAGCACCGAATCCCGGCGAAGGCGTTAAGCTTTTTGCTGGCCCTGGTGATGCTGGTCGGCTGCATCTCCGTGGGATTCACCGCGTTCGCGGTGGAGGATACCTACCAGGTATTGGCGGCGGCCATACGCGCGGACGGCATGCAGGGGGTCATACCCCTCTACAAGTCTTCCACCTCGCCCGGCGTCAAGAGCAAGCTGGCCGCGTCTGACCCGCACGCCACCAGCGCGGTCTATGTGCAATCCGCCGCCATGTGGAGCGCCATGGACGCGTTCTGGAAGGCCGCCGGCGCCCTGCGTTCCAAGGACGTGGGCGACATCGTCGTGGGCGACAACGGCAACATCTACGAAGGCTGGACCGGTGAGAACAACACCGCCCGCAAGATCGCTTCCGCCGTGGCGGCCAAACTGGCGGCCGGGGGTTACATGACCGCCGACGAGCAGCGCCTCTACGACGTGACGGGCATCTTCAACTGGTTCATCGGCAGCCCCACCGCGGAAAACGCCCTGCTGGACGCCCCCGTGCGGGGCGAAAAGCCCGCGTTCCAGCCCTGGTCGCTCCAGGTGTTCGGCACCACGGGCTACTTCGGCGCCACGCGCACCCGCGACCAGGCTCTGTTCGCCGGCACGAAGAACTACAAGCAGATCCCCGCCACCCTGGAGCTCAACAGGCGCTGGGAGTGGGCGCATGACGCGCGCAGCGCCAGCAACAGCGCCGGCACCGTCCGGCAGTACTGGCACGTGCTGAGCAAAATGGACACCGCGGGCAACGTGGCCGGCGCGGCGGGCCTGCCCTTCGACCCCGCGCAGGCGAACACCGCCGCCCTCAAGGCCGCCCTTTCCGCCTGGGACGGCACCTTCGACAAAGCCTTCTTCAAGCAGGACCTCAGCGCCATGGGCACGGACCAGCTGAACGCCGTGAAGGCCAACGTGGAAGCGAAGATCCTTGCCGTGAAGGAACTGGATGTCACGAACTCCCTTCTGTATTTCTATGGGCTGCCCACCTTCATGGACGTGGGCACGTTCCAGCGCAAGCTGGACTATCACCTGGACCTGGCCCCCTTCCGCCCCTATGTCAGCTTCTTCAAGAACGCCAAGGCCTCTAAGCTCAAGAACATGAACATGGATGCCCTGAGCAAGGAGGTCCTCGCGGCGCGCACGAACTACAGCGCGCTGCAGGTCGTCCAGTACAGCAGCAAGAACATCTTCAACGGCCTGGTGGAGGAGAACGGCCTGGATATGGCCGCCGCCGAAGAGTACGTCTCCGAGGTGCAGTACGAGATCTCCAGCCCGGCAGGCCGCGATGCGCTGGTGGCGTACGTTGCGAACCTAATCAACAGCAACCTGGAATGGGACGGTGCCGATGATGAGGACGGAACAGGCAGCTTTGCGCTGAAGCCCGACTTCTTCGTCTGGCGCAACGCGGACGGCACGCAGAATGGCGCTGCGATATCACTTGAGGACCTGTACGGCCTCTACGAGAGCCTCGCCATGGCCAACGAGGCGCTGATCGGGAAAATCGGCGACACGCCCGATTTCACGCTCAAAAATCCCGAATTCCCCGGCACCATACCCGGTTCCTCGCCCCCTGAACCGGAGCCGGAATTCATCCCCTTCCGGTGGGACGTTGCGCTGCACGAGAAAACCGGTCTTCCCTATAAGTACGCCATTCAGTACCGGGGCGCGGACGCGGTGAACAAGGCGCTGTCGGCGATCCTGCAGGCGATTGCCGACAGGAACCCCAACCTGTATTACGATTATTACGGCAAAAAACCCCCCGGCGTGAACGCACCCTACCCCGGGTTCCCGGGCATTAGCGCCGCGTACCCGGACGGCTTCCCGAACAGCATACTGCCTGACCCGCCCGCTCTGTATGAATACGAGCGCCTGCCTGCCGGCTTCATCACCAAGAACCCGAACCCGGGCAAAGCGCCGTCCGCGCCGGCAGCCCAGGGGTCGATGAGCGACGCGGCTTACGCGACCCTGCTGGAAGGCTACATCAACAACGTCCTTACGCCCTGGAATCCCTACATCGCGAAGCCGGTGGCAACTAAGCCGGATCGCGCATCATCCCCTTGGCTGGGCAACGACGTACTATATATCAGCGACGCCAACCTCTATATCACGCAAGCGCTTGCCAACTGGACGGCAGCGGATACGAGCACCATGACGACCGTGATATGGGCCGATTCTCTGACGAACCCGACGACGACGACGGCCTTTGTTGGCACTGTGTATGACTATGCGGCATATTTCATCGTAAATCCTATGGACACGGACGCCGATTTCTGGGCCTGGGCGGTAGGCTTTGCCTCAGATGCCGGTTTCGCCGCCAGATTGCTTGCTGTGAATGCCAGCTACGCGGAACAGGGGTTTACGCCCGGTGATATTCCAGATGTGCCGAATCCCGATGATTATGACGTGACTCCCCACAATAGTATCATCGAAGCCATTGTTGATGATAATGGATATGCGCTGGCATGGAACGACTATATCCAGCAAGTGATCGCCCTCTACGACACCATGGTCGTCAACTACAACCGCTGGAAGCTTACCCACGACTGGACCGAATACTATGAAACCTATATAGCGACGGTGCCCGCCGCCGGCGACCCCAGGGGGGCGTATACGCCTCCTGTTGCGCCTGCGACAGAGGGGACATACGCGAATCCAGTGCCGGAGCGCAAAGATTTCCCGGTAAACAAGACCGATCCCCCAGATATGTTGGGTGACATAGCTTACCTTACCGCTGCGGAAGCATATGCCAGCGGCCTTGACGCCGCGCAGCTGAAATACATCGTGGATATAGGCGGCGTGACGTATGGCGGCTCAGTGGGCAGCGTTACGTTCGCTACCTCTGATATCTATGACGTAAAAAATCCTAAATATGTGAGCCTCGCAGAAACCCCCCTCGAACCCGAATACCTGCCCCGGAAAGACTTGACAGAGGCGCAGAGCTTCATGCTGGCGATCGGCATGATCAACTGGGCTCCCAACGCCGCGTACCCGAGCGGGACTGGCCAAATTGTGGACGGTGTCACCTATGCAACGGAGATGGAGGCCCGGTATGTCTACCTGACCAAGGACCTCCCCAACCGCATGAACCTCAATGCGGACTACGCGAACGAGATGAAGAGAAGGCTGACCATCCCGCAGAACGCGTACTATAACATGGTTCAAAGGCAGATGGAGTTCGAGGAGGCGATACGCACCGGAACCGACGCGGACGTCATCGCCGCCCGGAACAAGCTGCAAACCGCCGTGAGCAACTACAACAATCTGCTGACCAACGGCGGCTGGACGATTGACGGCAGCACGAACATGGGAATTGGCGCCAATAACAGCGCCTATATCATCCCCGGTCTGGCGGATGCCATCACCGATTACACGGCGGTGAACAACAGGCTGACCTCGCTGCGGATGTACGGCCTGTTCTTCAACCCCTACCGCATGAGCCTGGTGGATGTCGACTGGAACTTCCAGGGCTGGGGTGTCATGCCCCTGGTTACTTCCGACTGGAACCGTTTCAGCGACAACGACCTGCGCTCCGAGCTGGAGGCCGCCAAGGCCGCCCTCAAGGCCTATATGGATGATACGACCTACGGCAACAACCTCACCCACTGGGCGGATCCGACCAATTCGGCTTACCGCGAATGGGATAAGTATATCGGCAGGGAAGATGGCAGTACCGGTTATATCCCCGGCCCCAACGGCGAGGACGCGTTGTCCCTCTACGGCGTCATCCGCGCCCGCGTGATGAGGCTGCTCTCGGTGATGAACCCGGCCTATGGCCTTGACGGCTACCTGGGCGTCGATCCGAACTTCATCATGGACCAGCTGACCGGCGCGTTCAACTTCCCCGGCAGTGGCCCTCCCGGCAAGCCCCAGGCAGACGCCAATGATTACAACATCAACACCATCGGCCTGTACCTCCTGCTCGCCACTACCGAATACAGGATCGACGACAAGGACGATGAGATCGCCTTCGCGCGCCGCCTGCTGGCCGCGTTCCGCGGGCTGCTCATCGATTACAGCTCGCTGCATCCCACGCTGCTGGGCGAAGAAGACTCCGACCTCCCGTTCCCCGACACGGATTTCTATCCCCTGCGCGAGGTGGACGGCGGGAGCGCCATCGTGCTGAAGATCAAACAGGATGAGTTCGTGGTGCGCTACGAGCACATCGAAAACCTGATCAACAAGCTGGATACCCTCGTTTCCAGCCAGCTCATGACCCAGCTGGCCCCCGCTTTCGGCCTGTCCTCGTCCGGCAGCTCGCCTTCGGAGGCGGCCCCCGGCACCGACACCTCGTCGGCCCCGCCGCCGTACTACGGCCCCGACGCCGCGTTCCACGTGCCGCGCCTGGAAGGCCACATCATCATGCGTTTGGGCG
>WQTL01000357.1 GCA_009786275.1 Bacillota bacterium
CGCCACGAACTGGCTTTCGGGCACATTGGCGGGCGTGAGGCCCCCCAGGCCGTAGTAGGCCGGGGCCTTCTTGCGCAGGTCGGGGATGGAAGCCCCGGAACCGCTCTTGGTCACTTTGGCTTGTACTTGAATGTCCTTGCAGCTCGAGCCGACCAGGATGTCGAAATCGCCCGCCTCAATGCACCAGCTGTTGCTCTTGGTATTGTAGAAGGAGAAGCTGCGGTCGTTCAGCTGGAAGGTCACTGTTTTGCTTTCACCCGGCTTGAGGAATACTTTCGTGAAGCCCTTGAGCTCCTTTTCGGGGCGGAAGGCCGTGCTCTTGACGTCGCGCACGTAGAGCTGCGCCACCTCCGCGCCGGCGGCCTTGCCGGTGTTTTTGACGCGGCAGGTGACGGTGTTGCCGTCGATGCTCAGGTTGGAGTAGGCGAACTTCGTATAGGACAGCCCAAACCCGAAGGGGAATTGCACTTCTCTTTCGAAGGTGTCGTAGTAGCGGTAGCCCACGTAGATGCTCTCGCGGTACTCCGCGCTTTTGGGGTTGCCGGGGAAATATGCCGCGCAGGGGACGTCCTCCGCCGCCAGGGGCCAGGTCTCGCAGAGCTTGCCGCAGGGGTTCGCCTTGCCCAGCAGGATGTCGGCCGCGGCCCCGCCGCCGGCCTCCCCGGGGAGGTACGTGCACAGGAAGCCCTTGACTTGGTCCAGCCAGGGCAGCAGCACCGCCGAACCCCCGCAGTAGACCACCACGGTGTTGGGGTTCGCCTTGGCTACGGCCTCGATGAGCTTATTCTGGTTGGCGGGGAGGTCCAGGTGCGCGCGGTCCATGCCCTCGCCGTCGGCGAACTCGGGCAGCCCGGCGAAAATCACGGCGGCGTCGGCCTTTTTCGCGGCGTTCACCGCCTGGGATTGCAGGAGCGGGTCGCTGTTCTCGCTGTCGCTGCGGAAGCCCCGGGCGTACTTGACGTTCGCGCCGGCGTCCTTGAGGGATAGCAGGGCGCTTTCCACGTTGACAGCGTTGATGTTGCTGCTGCCCGCGCCCTGGAAGCGCGGGGCGTCCGCGAACTCGCCGATGACCGCGATGGACCGGCTCTTGTCCAGGGGCAGGACGCCGCCGTCGTTTTTCAGCAGCACCATGGACTGCGAAGCGATCTCACGCGCCAGGGCGTGCTGCTCCGCCGTGCTCATAATGGGGGATTTGCTGCCCTTCCGCGCCCTGTCGACCAGGGTGAGCATGCGCTCCACGCTGCGGTTGAGGGTGGATTCCTTCAGCGTGCCGGCCTTTACGGCGTCGATTATGTTCTGCTCGCCGATGCCGAAGGAGTAGGGCATCTCCAGGTCCAGACCGCCGGCGACGGCTGCCGCGCGGTCGCGGATACCGCCCCAGTCGCTGACGATCGCCCCGCCGAAGCCCCATTCGCCGCGCAGGATGTCGTTTTGCAAATGGCTGTTCTCGGTGACGTAGACGCCCTCGAAGCGGTTGTAGGAGGCCATGATCATCCAGGGGTCGGCCTGCTTCACGCTCATCTCGAAGGCGGGCAGGTAGATCTCCCGCAGGGTGCGGGTATCGGCCACGGCGTCGATGGCCATGCGGCGGGTCTCCTGGTTGTTCACGGCGAAGTGCTTGACCGCCACGCCCACGCCCCGGCTCTGCACCCCGTTGATGTAGGCCGCGCTTAAGGCCCCGGAGAGATAGGGGTCCTCGGAGAAGTACTCAAAATTGCGCCCGCAGAGGGGGCTGCGCTTGATGTTGATCCCCGGGCCGAGGATTACGTTGACCCCCAGGGCCCGCGAGGCGTCGCCCAGGGCCGCGCCCATGCGCCCCAGGAGCTCCTTGTCCCACGAGCAGGCGGCCAGGCTCGGCGTGGGGAAGCACACCGCGGGCAGGGTCTCCTGCCCGTCGATTTTGCGCACGCCGTAGGGGCCGTCCGCCATGAAGATGGAGGGGACGCCCAGGCGCTCCACCGCGTTGGTCTCCCAGAAGTTCGCGCCGCACAGCAGCGCGGCTTTCTCCTCCAGGGTCATTTTGGCGATAAGGGCGGCGCGGCTTTCCTTCGCCCCTGCGGGCAGGAGGAAAAGGCCGCAGAGGAGCAGAGCCGCGAGGAGGAAGGAGAGGGGTTTGCGCATGGGGGTCACCGCTTTCTAAAGTCAAATTGCGTGGGGCGTGTCTTTTGCCATTTCTTTTCTTGCAGCGGCAATTTCAGCGTTGATTTCATCGAGGGTCATACAGTCCAAGCCCTCTTTCACGGCATTTGCCTGCATATGTTTGATGGCAATTGCAGCCCATGCTTGGATGTCGTCCATCACTGCGTTATCACAATCGTTACCTGAAATGTTCGGCATAATTCATCCTCCCGGTTATGGCGTTATGCTGTTCCGCGGCTAAGGACGTTGCAAAGCCACTTGTCGCTCCGCGAGACATCCTCACCCGCCCGAGGCGGGAGCTCCTTCAAAGGAGCTTGGGGGATTAGGCATAAACGGGTTATGCAATTACTACGTAGCGGGACGAGATGTCGTTTTCACTTAATCTCCCAAGCTCCTTGAAGGAGCTCCCGCCTCGGGCGGGTGAGGATGTCTCGCTGAAGTGACTGAGCGCTTTGCAGCTTGCAATCACTTATACATCGCCATATATTCCCCATGGGCCGCGATGAGCTCGTCGCACATGGCCACGATGTCGGCGATGCTCAGGTTTCCGCCGGTGAGGGGGTCGAGCATGGCGGCCATGTAGATGTTCTCGATCTTGCGGGTGCGCGCGGCCTCGATGGTCATCAGCTGGGCGTTGATGTTGGTCATGTTCAGCGCGGCCAGCTGCACCGGCAGGCGGCCCACATGGGTGGGGTGGATCCCCTTGCCGTTGGCCACGCACAGCACCTCCACGCAGGCGTCGGCGGGGAGGTTGTCGATGAGCCCCGTGTTGAGCACGTTGCCGCCGAAGGTGAAGGGCTCGCCGGTGACGATGGCCTCCATGATCCTGCTGGCGTATTCGCCGCTGCGCCAGTGGGTGATCTTCCCGTTGGCGAGGATGCCCTCGCGCTCCTTCTCCCAGCCGGCGATCTGGTTGACGCAGCGGCGGGGGTATTCGTCCAGGGGGATGTTGAACTGTTCGATGAGCTCGGGGTAGCGGCTCTTGATGAACCAGGGGTTGTATTCCGCGTTGTGCTCGCTGCTTTCCGTGCAGTAGTAGCCCAGGCGGTTGATGTACTCGAAGCGCACCATGTCGTCATGCTTGCCTTCGGCGTTCATCTTCGCGGCGCGGCGGCGGATCTCCGGGTAGAGGTCGTTGCCGTCCTTGTCATAGAGCTCGAGGAGCCAGCCCTGGTGGTTGATGCCCGCGATGAGCTCCCGGCGGCCGTCCATCTCCACGTCGTCCATGTCGAGCTTGCGCAGCAGGTCGAAGGAGCAGCCCTGCACGCTGTGGCACAGGCCCACGGCGTTCACCCCGCAGTAGCGCTGCAGGTAGCCGCTGAGCATGGCCATGGGGTTGGTGTAGTTGAGGAACCAGGCGTTGGGGCACACCTCGCGCATGTCGGCGGCGAAGTCCTCGAGTACGGGGATGGTGCGCAGCGCCCGCATGATGCCGCCGATGCCCATGGTGTCCGCGATGGTCTGCCGTAGGCCGTATTTCTTGGGCACCTCGAAATCGATGACCGTGCAGGGCTCGTAAAAGCCCACCTGTATGGCGTTGACGACGAAGTCCGCGCCGCGCAGGGCGTCCTTGCGGTTCTCCGGGCCCAGGTGCGTGGTGATCTTCGCCCGGCCCTGGTTGATGTTCCGGTTCAGCGCGCCCAGGATGATCTCGCTGTCCTCCAGGCGCTTCGCGTCGATGTCGTACAGCGCCATCTCGAAATCCTGCAGGCAGGGGGTGCACATGGCGTCCCCCAGCACGTTGCGGACAAACACCGTGCTGCCCGCGCCCATAAAGGTGATTTTAGCCATGGGGTGGTTCCTTTCTGTGGTACAAAAGTGATAGAAGTATTGTACACTATTTTTTGCGGGGGCGCAAGAGAAATCTCTTGCATATTTTTCATTTCCGTGCTAAAATGGACACGAAAAATAGTCACAGGGAGGTTTTCGTATGAAGCGCTTCTGTTCGATACTCCTGGCCATGTGCCTGCTGGCGGGATTGATAGGGCTTGTTCCCACGGCGGCCCTGGACCCCTATGACCCGTCCGGCCTGGCTTCGCTCAGCCAGGCGGAGCTGCTGGATTACTTCAACTTGGTTGTTAACCGCGTGCGCACGGAGAAACCGGGGTTCCGGCAGAGGGAGCTGCAAAAAATTGACAGCGTACAGATCAGCGGCCTTGTAAGCCTGTTGGAACCCATCATCAACAATGTAGTAAGCAACCTTACGCCCGGCGATTGGGAAGAGCGCACGATTGATGCGGGCCAAGCCAATGAAGGATTATTCATGTCCGAAAACGCCAACGCCTCCGACCTGCGTTTACAAGACATTACATCCATCAGCGCCCAAAAGGTCGGTGATAACTGGGTAATTGACGTGCGCGTCAAGGAGGAAACCAACCCCGCCGCTGGGCTGAACAGCGCCAACGGCCGCATTTCCCCCATCGCGACCCGCGAACAGATTGTTGCGGAAATCACCGGAGCCAGCAGTATGATTACAGCCAATGCGGCTGACGCGACCGTGCGTTACGGCAGCGGCTTTGCCCGTATTACCGTGAATGACCAAGGAAAAGTGGTTTCCGCCGCGAACGGCTTTCAGGTGAACGCGCAAGTGAATAGTGTGAAGATCAGCATCATCACTGCCGACGTTGCCGCTACGATGAATTCCGAGTGGCAGTGCGCCTACTTCGATTGGGCGCCGGAGGAGGGCTTCCCGGCGGCCAATACGTTCCCCTCCGCAGGCAGCGTTACCTTTGATCCCGGCCCAATCGTTACGCTCAAGTGGTGGCAGCGCCTGCCGGGCTGGCTGCAATGGATTTTGCGGTATGTGTTCTTCGGGTGGATCTGGATGCGGTAATGATGCAGAGACGCACGGCAGTGCGTCTCAAAACAAAAGCTATAGCAAAAGTCATATGTTATCATGGGAGACGCACTGCCGTGCGTCTCTACATTACTTTAGTTTTCCGAAGAATTCGTCCGCGTCGTTCTTGAACTTCTCAACTGCGATCGCGTAGGCCTCGATGTATTCCTCCAGCCCCATGCCCGCCGCCCCGCGTGAGAGCGCAAGCAGGTTGCCGCACTCGTTGGCGTCCATGAAGCGCACGGCCTCCAGCAGGTGTTCGCAGTCCGCCTCGTCGACGGCGAGGAAGCCGTGTTTGTCCGCGTGGATCAAATCGCCCGGGCGCACGGCGGCGCCGAAGACCTCCACCTCGCAGCCCCAGCGCACCGGCGTGGAGTACGCGTGGCCCACGCAGGCGTGCTTGGCCAGAGCATGGAACCCGGCGTTGGCCATCTCGTCCAGGTCCCGCACGCAGCCGTCGGTGACGGTGCCCACGCAGCCCATCACCCGGTGCATGTTGGCGTTGACCTCCCCCCAGAAGGAGCCGATGTGCGGGTCGTCCAGGTCCTGCACCACGACGATCTTCGGCCCCGGCACCGAGGCCAGGTATTGCATGTACTGCCGCTGTGCGTCGGGGTTTACGCGCGGGTGGTCCGGGTTGCTCGGCTCGCAGACGACCGTCACGGCGATGCCCGCCATGACGCCCATCTGCGGCATGAAATCGTGCAGGGGCGCGCGGTTGAAACGCCCTTGGGTACGCTCCAGCCGGGTGATTTTCTCCCAGCCGTTGTAGATGGTGGGCGTGTTCCAGCGCTTGAGGTTCAGAATTTGCGCATGCGTCAACATTTGGTTTCTCCTTACAGCCATTTCATCCAGATCAGAGGCAGCAGGATAATCCACCGCCAGGCGGCGAGCAGGGAAAGCCCGATGGACTTCAGGCCCGTGACCCAGTCGGCCTCGGCTGCGACCAGGGGGATAAACGTATCGGCGGTTTCGCCCTCCGCCTTCGCGATCCACTGCGAATACTGCGGGTATTTTTCGTTGTCCCGGA
>WQTL01000358.1 GCA_009786275.1 Bacillota bacterium
TGAGCCCCAAGCTGCCGGTCTTGTTGGCCGTGTCACCGTTACGCGCGATGCGGTCCGCGCCCACCAGTACCGCGCCGACCTTGCCGTCGCGCAGCAGGCCGGCCGCCATGTTGTCGCACAGCAGCGTGACGGGGATTCCCGCCTCCTTCAGTTCGTAGGCCGTCAGCCGCGCGCCCTGGAGGAGCGGCCGGGTCTCGTCCGCGTAGACGCGGATGTTCTTCCCCTGCTCCGCCGCCACATAGATTGGCGCCAGCGCCGTACCATAGCGCACCGCCGCGAGCCGGCCCGCGTTGCAGTGCGTCAGCACGTGAGCGCCGTCGCGCAGCAGCGCACTGCCGTGTTCGCCGATGCGCCGGCAGGTTTCGATGTCCTCTCGCCAAATCGAAACCGCTTGACCTGTAAGGCTTTCCGGGTCGTGCGGCCCCGCCAGCACGCGGTCGATGGCCCAGGCGAGGTTCACCGCCGTGGGCCGTGTCGCACGTAACCTTTCCGCGTACGCGCGCAGCCGCGCCTCGTAATCCTCATTTTTGCCGATCTCCCGCGCCAGCACCGCCACCCCGATGGCCGCCGCCACGCCGATGGCCGGCGCGCCGCGCACCTGCAAGGTACATATGGCCGCCTCCATCTCTTCCACGGTGTGCAGCGATAAAATTTTCAGTTCCCCCGGCAACAGGCACTGGTCGATCAGCACCAGCCGGTTGCGCTCCAAATCAAATGAGACGGTGTCTACGCATTTTCCGTGGATAATTCCAACTCCTTTTCCAAATATTGCCCGGTGTAGGACCCCGGGCAGGCGGCCACCTGCTCCGGCGTGCCCTGGGTGAGCACCTCGCCGCCCGCGTCGCCGCCCTCCGGCCCCAGGTCGATGATCCAGTCCGCGGTCTTGATCACGTCCAGGTTGTGCTCGATCACCAGCACGGTGTTACCGCTGTCCACCAGCCGGTGCAGCACCTCCAAAAGCCTGTGCACGTCGGCGGCGTGCAGGCCCGTGGTGGGCTCGTCCAGGATGTAAATCGTCTTCCCCGTGGAGCGCTTCTGCAGCTCCGTCGCCAGTTTGACGCGCTGCGCCTCGCCGCCGGAAAGCGTCGTCGCGGGCTGCCCGATCTTCACGTAGCCCAGCCCCACGCCGAACAGAGTATTCAATTTTCTGGATATTTTCGGGATATTCTCGAAGAAGCGCATGCCCTCCTCGATGGTCATCTCCAGCACGTCGTAGATGGATTTGCCCTTGTATTTGACCTCCAGGGTCTCGCGGTTGTAGCGCGCGCCCTTGCAAACCTCGCAGGGGACGTAGATATCCGCCAGGAAATGCATCTCGATTTTCACGATCCCGTCGCCCTGGCAGGCCTCGCAGCGCCCGCCCTTCACGTTGAAGGAGAAGCGCCCCTGCTTGTAGCCCCGCTGCTTCGCGTCCGGGGTGGCGGCGTATAAATCGCGGATATCGGTGTATACGCCGGTGTAGGTCGCGGGGTTCGAGCGCGGGGTGCGGCCGATGGGGGACTGGTCGATGTCGATCACCTTATCGAGGAATTCCACGCCCTCCACGCCGTCGCATTGCCCCGGGAAAGTGCGCGCGCGGTTCAGTTTTCCGGCGAGGGTTTTGTGCAAAATCTCGTTGACCAACGACGATTTCCCCGAGCCGGAGACCCCCGTCACGCACAAAAACAGCCCCAGGGGGAAGCGCACGTCGATATTTTTCAGGTTGTTTTCCCGCGCGCCGCGCACCGTGAGGGTGTGCCCGTTCCCCGGGCGGCGCTTGGGCGGCACGGGGATGCGCATCCGCCCGCTGAGATACTGCCCCGTCAGGGACCCCTCGCAGGCCGTGATGTCCTCCACCGTGCCCTGGCAGACCAGCTCGCCGCCGTGGATGCCCGCGCCCGGGCCGATGTCCACGATGTGGTCCGCCGCGCGCATGGTGTCCTCGTCGTGCTCCACGATGATCAGCGTGTTGCCCAGGTCCCGCAGTCGCTTTAAAGTCTCGATGAGCTTGTCGTTGTCCCGCTGGTGCAGGCCGATGCTCGGCTCGTCCAGGATGTACAGCACGCCCATCAGCGACGACCCGATCTGCGTGGCCAGGCGGATGCGCTGGCTTTCGCCGCCCGAAAGCGTGCCCGCCGCCCGCGATAAATTCAGGTATTCCAGCCCCACGCTGCGCAAAAATTGCAGCCGCTCCCGTATCTCCTTCAAAATTTGCTCCGCGATGATCCGGTCGCGCGGCTTTAAAGTAAGGCTCTCCAAAAACGTGAGCGCCTTCACCACGGAAAAGTGCGTGAACTCCATGATATTCAGGCCCCCCACGGTGACGCAGAGGATCTCCGGCTTCAGCCGCGCGCCCTTGCAGGCGGGGCAGGGCTGCTGCCGCATGTACTGCTCGATGTCCTGCTTGGCCCAGTCGCTGTTTGACTCTTTATAGCGGCGAAGCATGTTGTTCGCCACGCCCTCAAACGCCGCGAAATAGGTACCCGAGCCGTAGCTCCCCGTGCGCTGCAGCGGAATTTTCCGCCCCTTGGTGCCCCAGAGCAGCATATCGACCGCGAATTCGGGCAGGTCCTTCACCGGTGTATCCAGCGAAAACCCGGCGTAGTTCGCCAGCCCCTCGAAGTACATCCGGGCGATGGTGCCGCCCTCGTCGCCGCGCCAGCCGGAGGCGTGCACCGCCCCCTCGTTGACGGACAGCTCTTTGTCGGGAAAAATCAAATCCCGGTCCGGCGTAAATTGCGAGCCGATGCCGCCGCACCGGGTGCACGCGCCGTAGGGGTTGTTGAACGAAAACATGCGCGGCGCGAGCTCCTCCATGCTGAAGCCGTGCTCCGGGCAGGCGTAATTTTGCGAAAAGAGCAGCTCCTCGCCGTCGGCAACACTAACCATCAACAGGCCCTCGGCCAGGCGGGTCGCCGTTTCCACGGAATCCGTCAGCCGCCGTCTCAAATCCGGCCGCATCACCAGGCGGTCCACCACGATTTCAATGTTGTGCTTCTTGTTTTTGTCCATCTTGACCTCTTCCGAGAGGTCGTAGGTGATCCCGTCCACGCGTGCGCGCACATAGCCGCTCTTGCGCGCCTGCTCCAGCTCCTTCTGGTATTCGCCCTTGCGCCCGCGCACAATGGGGGCCAGCAGCTGGAATTTCGTGCCCTCCGGCAACGCCATGAGCTTGTCCGCGATGTCGTCCACGGTTTGGCGCGCGATCTCGCGCCCGCAATCCGGGCAATGAGGCACGCCAACCCGCGCGTAGAGCAGCCTCAAATAGTCGTAAATTTCCGTCACGGTGCCCACGGTGGAGCGCGGGTTCTTCGAGGTCGTCTTCTGGTCGATGGAAATCGCGGGCGAAAGCCCGTCGATGCTGTCCACGTTTGGCTTCTCCATCTGCCCCAAAAATTGCCGCGCGTAGGACGAAAGGCTCTCCACGTAGCGCCGCTGCCCCTCGGCGTAGATCGTGTCGAACGCGAGGGACGTCTTCCCCGACCCGGACAGCCCCGTAAAGACAATCAGCTTGTCCCGCGGGATGGTCAGGTTCAGATTTTTCAAATTGTGTTCGCGCGCCCCCCGGATGACCAGGTCCTTCTGCATTCAATTCCCTTTCAAATCGCGCCGCATGACGCAGTCGCGCCTGCGCTTTTTATGCACAAAAAATCCAAATTTTGAATAAAGCCCCGGCGGCCCGTGGTGGTGTACATAGCAGTCCACCTTGCCCCGCGCGGGGTAGGCCTCCAAAACAATAGTATACACCATCCCGCCTGAAAAGGCAAGCTCACGTTTTCGATTTTATATGTCAAACGGCTCAGCCGGATTTTTTCGCCCAATAGCCGTCCCGTTGGAAGCCGCGGCGGCGCGGGTATGGCGCGTAACCGCGGGCGCGCAGGGCTTCTTCGGCGGCGGGAAAATATTTTGTGACAATCACTCCGCAATGGAAATCCTCGAAAAAATGATCCGCAATGCGCAGGAGTTCTGCAATCGTATCGCCGGTTTCATGGGACGCGGGCAGGTCAATGCGCAGCACGCCCGGCTTTTTCGGAAAAGCGAACATCTCAATCGTCCCGATTGCCCTGCCGCTTGCCTTTTCCAGAATCGTAAAGCGTACGAACCCGCGCTCGCGATAGGCTTCAAGCCAGCTGCGGATGAAACCTTGCAGCTCCTCCAGGGTCCGCGACCCGTAGCCATAGGTGCAGTGCTCGCTGCTGGCCCGTACGCTGGCGCTTTCGTTGGCATAGCAGGGGAGCAGGTCCGGCGCGTCCTCCTCGGCCACCAGGCGCAGCCGGAAGCGCTCTGTCTCATAGATAGGGCATTGTTCATACGGATCCATAGCATCTCCCCCTTACACAACCATTATAGCACAAACATTCTGGCTTGTCAAGACATTTGTTCTAAAATTTTCAGCATTTTTATGAATTTTCCGTACTCGTCCTCGCCCCGCCAAAATTCCGCGAAGCCGTGCTTCTCATACAGCCGCCGCGCCCGTTCGTTGACCACATTCACCCCCAGCGACATCTCTTGATACCCCATGCGCTTCGCCTCATCGCAGAGGTACTCCAGCAAAATCCCGCCGATGCCGCGCCCCTGCGCCTCCTGCTTGACGACCAATCGCGAAAGGTACACGCGCCGCCCGGGGATGGTCTCGTCCGGGTCGCCGTTATCAAACACCAGCGAGCCCTCGCCGAGGTATTCGCCGTTCTCAACGTAAATATATGTCACGCGTTTGCCCGAACGCACCTCCCTGCGCCACTTGCGCCAGCGCTTGCGGTGCGTTCTCATGTTCCAGATGTTGCCGCAGCGCTTGAAATCCCGCGCCCGCAGGCGAAAAATCTCGTAGGTCAAACTGAAATCCCCGTTTCGCGATGAAATAGTTCGTCCGCCGCCTCTGCGAATAGCAATGGCGTCCAATGCGCTGCGCCGTCCGGCAATTCCACATCGCCCGCGAACACCGTGCGCAGCAAGTATCCCTCCAGCGGCAATGCGCCGTAAACCTTGAAAATGTGCGTACCGTCGCGTACAGCTAGGCCGTCTTTGATAATTTTGTGCGCGTCGAAATACATCCGCGCCTGCGGTTCATAGGGCGCGTTGAGCTTGAAGCAGGGCTTGCCATGCAGGTGCGAATTCACCACGACTTCGCAGGCCACCCCATTTCCGAGCATCACGTAATCGAGATAATCCGGCGGCTCCCCCAGTGGCAGGAAACCGACGGCATGCTGCGTTTTGCCCTCGTTTCGCAGCCGCGAGGTGGATTTCAACTGTCCATCCTGCATGATTTTTTCGTAGGCCACCAGCGTTGTGCTGTGGACGACAAAAGGGGGATCGCTTGGCCGAAGTACACCACTGCTTGCCGGCACGCTTTCCAGCGCCTCGGAGGGATCGAAATTGCGCGGCCTGATGCGAACTTTTCGCCCATGCGCGTTCTCATAGCGGATAAAATCCGCTATACAGTACGCGAATCTCTTGCTGTCCGGACTCAGTCCAAGGAAAAAACGGCCCAAATTGTCCTTTCCCATTGTAGAACCCTGAATCTTTTTGTCAATTTTCAGCATAGAATATTTCATAACGCACTCTCTGTTGGGGCGCCAATCCGCCGCCCAAAATCTGTATAACTCTACCCGTTTTCCACCTAATCCCCAAGGCTCCCTCTTGTAGAGGGAGCTGTCACGCTCGGCGTGACTGAGGGTGTGTCGCGGAGCGACGTTATCCTCTTAATTTCTCAATCTCATCCCGTAAATACGCCGCGTGCTCGAATTCCAGCAGCCGCGCGGCGGCCTTCATCTCCACGGTCAGCTGCCGCATAAGCTTCTCCTTCTCCTCGCGGGAGAGCTTTTTGCCCTCCGCGCCCCTGGTTTTCTTGTCCAAATCTGCCTTACTGGTGATTTCGAGCACGTCGCGCACGTCCTTGACGATGGTCGTCGGCACGATGCCGTGGGCGGCGTTGTGGGCCAGCTGCTTCTCGCGGCGGCGCTCGGTCTCGGCCAGGGCGCGCTCCATGGAGGGCGTCACCTCGTCGGCGTACATGATGACCTGCCCCTGGGCGTGGCGCGCCGCCCGGCC
>WQTL01000359.1 GCA_009786275.1 Bacillota bacterium
GCCGATACGGTATGTTATACTACGGCGGGCGGGCGCACGGCCTGGAATTCTTCGCCTTCGTTCACGCGGACGCCTACGACGGCGCGGTGTTCAGGGCGAAGGTTGCCGGGCGGGAGGCGCAGGCGGCGTACCTGGGGTTGCTTCTTTCCAGGGCGCAGCACACCCGCAAGCTACAGGTGACGGCGGACGACCGGATCGTGATGCTGTCCACCTGCTCGGGGCGCTCCACCAACGGCCGCGACATCCTCGTGGCGCGCATCACGGACAAGCATTACGAAGATACCTTCCCAAAGAAGGAAACCGGCAAAAAGGGCAGCCTGCTGAAGGTGGACGGGCTGCCGGACCTGTGGATGCGCATCCCCTTAAGCTTCCGGATCGTCCTTCTGGTCCTGCCGCCGCTGCTCCTGCGATTTTTGGCCTTGACAATCATGAAAAAGAGGCGTTCCCATGAAGAAAGCAATCAGAAAAATTAGAAGGATTCTTGCCGTTTGCGCCGTCCTGGCCTGCCTGATGGGCCTGCCGGGCCCGGCGGCTTATGCCGCGCCCGGGCAGACCGCCCTCACGGTGAAGCAGACGGTCACCGGCGCGGAAACCGAAACCTTCGTCTACCGGCTGGTCCCGGCATCGGCCGCCAACCCCATGCCCGCAGGCAGTGGGGCGCAGGGCTATGATTTTGCCCTCACGGGGACCGATATCAAACTGGCCGGGCCGATCGCGTTCACCCAGGCGGGCGTCTATGCCTATACGCTCAGCCGGGTCACAGCCTGTGCCTGCGGCACGAAGGGTTATACGTTGAGGATTTATGTCGAGGACGACCTGTCGGTCTCCGTGGTAGCCCTCAACCCCGACAACACAAAGGCCATGGAGCTCCTTTTTACGCATACCTGCGGCGAGCCGGAGGAGACGACAGCCCCGGAGACCGCCGCCCCAACCACGAAACCCTCCGAAAACGGCCCGAAAACCGGCGACGAATCCCGGGCCGGGCTGTACATCGCACTGTTCTGCGCGGCGGGCGTCATCGTGATTGGCTGCGCGGCCTATCTGATCCCGGCCGGCAAGCGGCGCAGGCAAAAGGACGCCGGCCAATGAAAAATTTGAATAACCAGGAAGGCTTTGCGGCAACGTGAAGTCTTTTTTCTTGGTATGCGCCGAGAACCCGTGCAGCCGGAGGAACCCGAAGCTCCCGTCACGCCCAGGAGCCGCTGCCCAAGACGGGCGACAGCAACACCATCGCCGTCATTGCGCTGGTGGCGCTGATCCTCGCGGGCGGGGCTGTGCTCTGGCTGCGCAAAGGTGCACAGCAGAGCAGCAACCTGGCCTTGACGCGTTTCCCATCCGCGATGCGGTCTTTGAAGCGCGTTGGGTCGCCGATTTTGGCCATCAATTGTTGGCCGGTTGTCTTGCCGCAGCCGTAGATCGACATTACGCACTCAAACTCCGGCAGGGTGCTGGCGGGTTCCATGAACCCGTTGGCACCGGCAGGATACTCCTGCGAGGTTTGGCTGCTGAACCTTGCGTAGGTGCAGGATTTTGGTCAATAATTTGCCTACGCCTGAGCGGCGTGTTTCCGTCACGCCGCCCGCGCACTCAAGACCTGCCCGGTTCTGAATACCTCCGCGACGAACCCGCTATCATCGTGGGAGGAATCCAAAAGCACCGGCTCTATGTCCGCGCTGATGTGGCGGCGCAGCCTGTACAGCTGCTTGGAGGTTTCGAGGTAGTCCCCGGTGAAGCCGTTTAGTATAACGGCAATGTCGATGTCGCTGTCGGCGTGGGCGGTGCCTTTGGCGTGGGAGCCGAACAGGACAACGGCCTGCGGGTGCAAGTACCGCTCAACCTCGGACGCATACCGCCGCGACATGCTCATAACAGTTGCTTTATCCAGCATAGCAGGGCCTCCGTTTCCGTCAGGATGTTCTTACAGGTCTCGAGCGTCAGCATGGCCGCCAGCTTCGCCTTTTGCTCCGGGTAGCGCGCGGCGATGTTCAGCGGGTCGAGCGTGCCTTCAGCGCCTTTTCCGCCGTCTGGTGACACATGAATCCCACATAGAGCAATCGCTTTGTTTGAAGCATTGCCCGCGCGGTTTCGATGTCGTAGTCGGCCAGGTCTAACCAGTATTGCGCTTTGTCGCTCATGATTCTTCGCCCTCCTGCGTGTCGCGATCCATCTCATGGTCAATGGCGCGGTTGATGAAAGCATTCACGCTTTCGCCTTTGCTTTCGGCGTGGGCCTGTACCTGCTCTTTCTTGCCCTTCGGTGTCCGCACCTGGATTTGGTCATAGTTCTTTTGCATGTACTTTGTCACAGCCTTTTGCTGTGCCTTTGAAGCTGGCATTACATCGCCCCTTTCCTGAATGTCCGGGACGGCCCCCGCATTCGGGGTGCTCTCCCATGCTCCTATTATACCACAAAATTCTATCGATAGCAATATAGCATATTATACAAATATCGCTAGCGATATAACGTAAAAGTTCGTTCAACTTTCTGTCTTGATATATCGCTATCGATATGCTATAATGTAGACATGGAACGGGGGAACGGAAGCAAGCGGGTTCCTAACTAACGTCCTCCGCCTGCGCCACTGTGGAACTTAGGGTGGGAATTTACTATAGTAAAAAATTACAATATAACATGATTTATCTCTTGACAAACGCCGGGGGATTGGATATAATAGATGTTGCTTTGGGCCTGTAGCTCAGTTGGGAGCACAACGTGTACTATTTACGTACCCCAGTTCCCCGAAAACTTAATAACACCAAAATCGCCGGAAACGGCGTAACTTGGGCCTTTAGCTCAGCTGGGAGAGTGCCGCGTTCGCAATGCGGAGGTCAGGGGTTCGATCCCCCTAAGGTCCACCAAATCAAAACGTCAGAACGCATACGTTCTGGCGTTTTGGCTTGTTCGGTGGCTTTAGCGGGGCGATGGACAAAACTGCCGCCTGCGAATTGCACAAGCTATCTGAACCAATGGACAAAATGTTTTTGTATATGGACAAACCGCTATAAATAAGGTGTTCAGGGCCTTGATGGATTCATTTAAACCAAAGACAAAAACAGCTTGTGCATATGGTATTTGAACCAAAGGCTTTTTGACTTCTACACTTTTCCCGAAGCAGGGCGGTTTTTGTAAAAAGAAAGAGCGCAGCCGCACGACCGCGCCCCCAAATTCACAGGGGTCAAATCCCTACTTCCCCACGCGCACTTCGCGCCCATCCCGAAACACAACCCCAATATTCCCTGCGGCATAAACAGTCACAACCTCCACAGCCGAGCGCCAGAGGGCTTCATCGAAACCCTCCAGCAAGGCCTCCCGCTGACTTTGCCGTCCTGCATGCGCTTGCGCTGGCCCCATGTGACGTTCAGGCTCAAAGATCTGCTCTCTTCCTGAGAGGAATGCGCTTAAGGAGGGTGACTATATCCAACAACATGTCCCGGCTTTTGATCGCCTGTTTTGGAATAAGCAATAAAAAAGCCAGCCCAATATGGCTGAATAAAATGTTAGTTCCCCCGCACACCCGCAGGGCCATTATTCCTCCGCTACAATCAACCCGATGTAGTTATAATAGATATCAATCTGCTGCCTGCGGCCCTGGCCCCACCTTCCATTGGCCTGATGGCAGACAATGCGGTCTATAAAAACACGAACGATCTCAGGGGTTAATTCTGTTATGTCTGTGTATTTTTTAACAAGTGACAGAAAGAGGCCGATGTTTTCTTTGCTTTCCTGCGCGGAGCCGATGGTGCCTGTCAGGCGGGCGATTGTATCTTTCAGCCCGGACTGCTCGGCTTCATAATCTGTGTACATTTTATCGAAGCGCTCGTCGGTGAGCCGCCCATTGGCGTTGGTCGGTGAACTGCTCCATATACAGCCCAACGCGCAGATAATCGCGCCCGACCCGTGACATGTCTTTGACCAAAACAGCGGCAACATTGTCGTCATCGACTTCGCGCATCAATTCCTGCCAGCCGGGCCGGTCAAAAGTGACGCCGGAGTGCCCGTCGTCGATAAAAAAGCGCGTATTCCGTAGGCCCGCCTCGCGGGCATGGCGCGCCAGCAATTCCCGCTGATTCGAGATAGAATTGCTCTCGCCCTGCAAGGCGTCGTCGCGGCTCAGGCGGCAGTATAATGCTGTGATTTTGGCTTCCAAGAGGCATCCCCCCTTCTTTTGTTACGTAGCATTATCGCTCTAAAAAGCCCTACAGTCAAGTCAATTCTTCGCGTTTTCGCGAAGAGTTTTCTTCTTGAATTCCGCTTCTGCGTTGCTGACAATCACGCGCTGCAAAAGGTCATGCAGCGTCTCCGTGGCGTCTTTGGCGGAGTAACTGTTGATAATAAAAGTCGATCCATTGACCGCTTCGACTTCGCGTTCCATGCAAAATCACCCCGCAGCATGTCTATGATTGCGGCAGGATGTCCCATGCGGGCGCATTGAAAATAAAGTTGTCAAAAGTATTGCTTTTTGAGTGGACAAGTGGTAAACTAATGTTATCAAAATATGGAGGAGCAACACATGCTTACCGCTGAACAATTGGGCACTTTGAAGCAAGTCAACATTAGCGCCGACCAGGCAAAAACGGCCCAAAGAACGGAGCAGCTTTGGAAGTCTCAGAAAAACGCCACCAAGAACGAATTGATCGAATATGCTGGCTGCACGGCGGCAACAATGCGCAGGATATACAAAACCGGGGCGATCCATATGAAGCTGGCCCTCGCTTTTGCGCAAATGCTGAACATCAACCCCTACTATCTAACCGGCGAAGCCGACGAGCCAGGCGAATTCACCGACGCGCTTTTGTTGCAACTATTGGAGCAGCACGGCTATAACCAGTTGGCAGCCGAACTTGCGCCTGCGGAGGAAGCCCCGAAGCCCAAGCGCAAATATACCCGCAAGGCAAAGCCCGTGATCGAAGCGGCCCCTGCCGTCGAGCCGATGGCAGAAGCCGAAGCGGCCCCGGAGCCGGAACCCGAGGTCGTACCAGAACCCGAGCCGGAACCCGGCGTTGTGCTGGAACGTGCCGCTGCCGCGCCTGCCGCCGATGTCGACATCCCCGAAGAGGACTTGCAGGCCCTGCTGCACTCGCTGGTCATACTGGCCCGCGCGGGCATCACGGGCGCGCAGGAGAAGCTGGCGGCGGTGAAGGGAATATTGGTGTCGTAATGATGATAGATATCAGCCCCGGCGCGCGCCGGGGCTGATATTATCTTCAATTCAGTTCAGTCCGCAAGCAAAGTCGAGCGCATGCCGCAGTAATGTGCTACACTTGTCGTGGAGGTGAACCCATGGACGACAATATCGCCGCCGTGCGCCGCATGCAGGAGCACATCGCCGCAAACCTGGACGACGAAATCACCCTGGAGCAGCTGGGCGAGGCCGCGGGCTACAGCAAATACCACGCCGCGCGTACGTTCGCGCAGCTGACGGGGCAGACGCCCTTCGCCTATATTCGTGCTCTGCGCCTAACCCGGGCGGCACAGGCTCTGCGCGACAGCGGCGGCCAGGTGATTGACGCGGCCCTGGGCAGCGGCTTCGGCTCCCACGACGGTTTTACCCGCGCGTTCGCCCGGCGCTTCGGGATTACCCCGCAAAAGTACGCGCGCGAAACGCCGCCGGTGCGGTATTTTGTCGCCTATCCCGTGGTGCAACCTCACATTCATGACACGGAGGAACCCCAAATGCAAGAAGCTGTATCGAAAATTGTCACCGTCACGGCGGTGGAGCGCCCGGCCCGCAAGCTGATTCTGCTGCGCGGCAAAACGACGAAGGACGGCGATTATTTCGCCTACTGCAAGGAAATGGGCTGCGATTGGGAGGGCCTGCTAGGCAGCATTGCCGAGGCCTTCGACGCTCCGGCCCTGCTGACCCTGCCGCCGAGCCTGGTGAAGCCCGGCACGGGCAACACCGCCGCCGGGGTGGAAGTGCCCGCAGACTACGCCAAGCCCATCCCCGATGGCTATGACGTGGTTGACCTGCCGCCCTGCACGATGCTGTACTTTCGGGGCGCGCCCTACGCCAACGAGGACGATTTCTGCAAGGCCATTGACATCGTCTGGG
>WQTL01000360.1 GCA_009786275.1 Bacillota bacterium
CGGCGGGCGGCGGGGTCTCAGTCTGGGGCGCGGGCGGATCTTCGGGCTCTCCATCACCAGACTGAGAATTTTTTTCATCGCCTTCGACTACGGCCGCCGCTTTCCGACGTCTGGGCCGAAGAGGCGGCGACTCGGGCAATACAGCGACCGGTTCGGCCTCAGTCTGGGGGAGCGGCGATGAGCCTTCCGCCCCTTCAGGCCAATCGCCGGGCGGTTCCGTCTCGGTCTGGGGGGATGTGCGTGCCTCCAGCTTGGCCAGTTCTTCATCGAGCCGCCGTTCCACATCGGTTTCGCCGATGATCGGCGGCGACGCGGCTTGCTCCAACGGCTGATCCGCTGGGTCGATTGTTTTCTTTGGCATAAGATTTCCTCCTTGCTTGTGTTTGGATATTAAAAGCCCGCCGGCGGCCGGTCGGAAGAACATAGCTTAGACCGGGTCGCCGGGGGAACTTTTTGAGGGGTTTCAGTTTGAGGGATTTCAGTCTCAGTCTGGGGCGCGGGTGCTGAATGATCCGGCCTATAATCACGAATTGGCGACCGGGTCATTTCTTTTGCCATGGGGTGCCCCGTGTAGTCAAACTTGGATGCCTTGAGCATCTTCTGCCCGCGGATGATAATCAGCAGCTCATCGTTGGGTAAGCGCAGGACTTCATCGGTCGTCATCAGCCGGCGTTTGCCCAAACCGTCGGTGCGGCGGTACTGGGGAATGACCTGGGCGACCGCTATCGTCTGCCGCATGGTCTGGGTGGATTGCACATCCACGGTCATATCGCCGCTGCGCGCGCTGATAAACTCAGCCGTGGGTTCGTCGGTACAGCCCAGCATCAGGTGCGTATCAGCGTTGCCCAGCAGCTCGGCCCAGAGATCATTGGGATACCTGTTTTTGAGCTGCGACAGGTTCTGCACACACATACACACGTTGAGCGCGCGCGACCGAATGGTACTGAGCTTGCGGGCAATGTCCGGGATGACGCCTACATTGTTGAACTCATCGAAAATGAAATCAACGGGCACCCTGCAGCGGCATTCCGGTGTGCTGTCGGCATAGCGTACCAGCTGTATAAACAAAAACGAAAAGAACAGCGAGGAGAGGAACTCCAAGCTGCCCTCTTGGTCACTGAGGATCACATAGTAGGCGCACTTTTCCTTGCCCGGCAGAGCCAGGTCGATCTCGGAGCAACTGGTGATCCTGCAAACCGCTTCGTTTTGAAGCACCTGCAGCCGCGTCCCCAGACCGAGAACGATTCCGGCACGCACTGTGTCTGAAGCCTGAGCGAATAAGTTATATGGCGCCTTGGCCGGGTGGCTCATGGGCAGCTCACTGAACATTTGGCTCAACTTCTTCTCACCGCACTGGGTCAGCAGCTGATAGACCATCGGCAAATTTTTGTCATTTGGGTTACCGTTGGCATCCTTGTCTACATAGAGCACCAGGGCTTTGAGCAGGTTGCCCTCGCCGTTGTCCCAGAAGTGGTCTCGGCGGTCGCCGCTGGTATTGGCGATGATGACGTCCGTGAGAATCTGGGCCATGAGGGTATCGCCGCCCAGGTCGGCCATGCAATTCCATGAGTCCCCGAACTCGGGCGTCACCAGGTTGAATACCTTGACGGTATACCCGTTTTTCCTGAAGAGCTCAGCGGTGTCGTTAAACAATTCGCTTTTTGGATCTGTTACAATTACCGACTCGCCCCGCTTGATGGCCTGAAATAGATAGGGCCGCACAAACCCGCGGGACTTCATTGTGCCGGAGGCACCGAACACGGCGATGTGCCGGTTGAGTCTGGTGTCCTCGGGCAAACAAAGGACGGAACCGTTTTTCTGGCCAAGGATGATGCCGGCCGCCCTGCCGGGCGAGCTGACCTCCAAAACCGATTTCAATTCTTTGTCATCCATCCAACCGGCGGTGCCGTAGGTGCCGCTCTTGCTGCGGGTGAAGTTCCTGTCGTCCTGATCTTTATGGCCGAATTTGTTGTGCAGCTTGACATAGAGAACAACGCCTCCTACAAGGCCAACCACCAGCAGCATCCCTTTCAGGCCGTTCAGACTGAACGCGGCGCCCAGGCAATGCAGGGGACCGGCACGGATGGGGGGCATGATGAAGTCGCCGCTCATCCCCCCGCCGCCGAGCCAGCCGGCGTAGCCCGCCACAAGCTGCCCGGTAAGGCCGCCCAGATACATCAGCAGAACCAGCCCGAGCAGTATGGCAAGGGTGATTCCAAGCTTGCGTTTATTCAATCGCATTCTGAAGATCCTCCATCGAAATAACTCTGAGTTTCACACGCTCGCCCAAATAGGCGCGCAGGAAATCCCGCTGCCAGGGGAAGCACGCGACCATAAACTGCTTATCCGCCTGGGAGCTGAGCGCGGATTGAAACCGCATCAGCCGACTCAGGTCGGAATCCAGGTGCGACAAGGTGTACATCCCATCGACAACGGCGTCATATTCCATGATGCCGTAGCCCTTGAGCCGGGCTTCGGACTCGAAGAGCGCATCGAGGACGCGTTCGTTCCAGTCTGGCAGCGTGAGGATCCGTAGAAGCTGGATCCCGTCCGTGCTCAGGGGGATAAAGTGTACGTACTGATAGAGCCTATCAATGCGCGTGGCTCTCTTTGGGGATTTGTCCGATTCCAAGAGAGTCTGGAGCGCGATCTCCGGCGTATTCCCCAGCAGAAGCACTGCGTTGACATCGCGTAGCCCGGCGTTACAGCGAACGAGCTCCGTGATGTGGAGATTTACTTTGAGTTCGCCCTTGCCGGACCATTTCATTACCGCGTTCCGGACGTTATATACCGCGTAACACCCGCCGGGAGAGAACGCCAGACCGACGACCCTTGTGAAGACGGTTTTGTCCATATCGTCGCAATGGTTCTCCTTGAAGTCCCGGGCGATGTAGAAGCTCGGTGCAGCGGGAACAACCTGGTGAAGCTTGTTTTTAACCAGCTGCGGCAATACGTAAGGGCGGCATTCCAAACCGGCCATCGCTGCCATTGCGATTGCCTCACCCACACGGTGGTTGCGGTCAATATGATGGTGGTCGCCGGAAAGCTGATGGTTTTTCGACGCGCGCAGGTAATACGCCGGCGCACCGGGATGTAACCCCTCCAGCAGCGGGAGCGCGCTTTTGCTCAGGCGGATATTCCGTGTTTCCTTCCATCCGCTCACCGTAAGCATCTTGGTTTGCAGCACGGATTCATTGGGCGGGAAGCGGATATCCTGCACTGATTCCAGCTTGTGTACCAGGTCCTTTATGGAGCGCTCACTTCCGAGCAGGTGCAGCGACGAGGCCGGGAACTCCATCGAAATAGCGAGCATTTGCAGGAGTTGATGCACATGACTGCCCGCCTTCACTGTAATCACAACTGCTACCTCCGAGTTGAAGCAAATAAGCCATGGGGACTGCTCTCTCGGGCCGGCTTCCCGCCCCCATGCGCCGGGAAAACCTTGATATACCTGCGTTTGCACCTACACAACGTATACGGATAGTGAAAAGGCCGAAAAACGCTCCATTTTACGTATGCTTTTTCAGCTTTACTGCGGGGGTATTTTGACCTCCGGCGCCCCGATTTTTCCGGATTTTAAGGCAACGCGGAAGCGGTCGAAATCCTCCTGCGGCACAAGGTAGGCTTCGGTACAGCTGGACTCGCCCCGGGCGGTGCAGTAGTAGTGTTCCAGCTCCATCGGCCCATCGCTGCGCAGCATATAAAGGGCCATGCTGTCTACCACCGCGTTGACCTCAATGTTGTCGTGATCCCGGAACAGCCGCACGGGGTTGCGGTAATCGTAGACGTGCCGCAGAACAAAGACGCTGCTTCCAAAATATACAGGCGGTCCGCTTTGACGGAACCGTTGCATCGCCGGGTAGAGAATCCCGTAGATGTAGTCCGTGTTGCCTTGCTTTTTGCTGGGCAGCATCGCCGGGAAAGTCATTTTGAACCAGCCTTCCGGGGTAAACTCCATCGAAACCGGCGCGGCCTGCGCAATGAGGTCGTTCACTTTCTCCTTCGCTTTGGGATCCCCGGAGGAGGGCAGCAGCTCCCGCCCAATCACCGTGAGCTTTTCCGCCGCGAGCACAAATCGGGTAGCTTCTTCATAGGCGCTTTCAAATTGGTGTTTGTTCTCCAGCCCTATCGTCAAATACAGCGACTCCTGGACCTTTTGCTGTTGACGCTGGGCCTCTAAAAGTTGTTCATCGAATCGCATGTTATGGTTCCTCCTGTGTAAAAAATATTACCTCCGGCACATCCTGGCCGCGGTAGTCCACCGTGGCAAAGAGGCAGGGGGCGCGGGGCAGTTTTAGCTGTTGCGCCATGGAGCTGTGGGGCAGCACGAAGATGTATTTCATGTCCTCCTGGGGCTGTAATAACCGCGCCAGGCTTTGCTCACCCTCATAGAGCACCACAATTTCGTAGCCGGTATCCTCCTTGAGGAAAAATAGCTGCGCAGGGAATATCGCCGGGTAGTGGGCCATGGGCTCCACCCGGTCGATAAATTTCAACAGCACCCAAACTGCCAGGATCATACGCTGGTCGGGTTGGCATTGGGCGTCCAAGCCCAAGTAGTAGCCGTCTGAGATCTCCTCGATCTGGTACTGCCGCTTCAAGCTGCTCAGGATCCTTTCCGCTGTGGCGACCGGCTTGTCCTTGAGCAGCCGGATTATCTGGGTGTAGGTCAGCGCGCCGTATTGTGACAGCCACTTGACTACGTTGCGTTCGTCGGGTAAGAGCATGGGGTTCATCACCTCCTTATTTAATAGATAGGGCGCGGAGCTTTGACCCCGCGCCGTTTTGTGTGCCGTTGTCGAAATGAGTACAAAAATACGTATTCTTGTGTGCGGCAATTTCAGGGATTCTGAAAATACGTATTTTTGTACTCATTTTCGAGCATCAGGCTTCCTGTGCCTCGTTCTGCCGCTCCCGCAGCAGGTCCGCCAGCTCCCCGCGGTCGGTGGTAATCACCTGGGCCTCCACCTTGGAGGCCTTCACCACCACGGGCACCTTGTTGCTGTTGCTGGAGATCAATGCCTCGCCGCGCTCAAACTGCGTGATGCTGCGGATTTCCGTGCGGGTGAGCTTCAGAACCTCCCGCACATATTCGGCTTCATCGGGCTCCAGGTTCAGGATGATCTTGTTCTTGGAGTTATTGATGATGGCCCGGCCGTACTTTCCATCCTCCAACCCGAAGAAGTCGGAGAGATCCTGGGTCGCCGCGATGGCCCCGCCGCCATAGCCCCGGATAATCTTGAATATCTCCAGGCAGAACTCGGCGGCGTGCCGGTTGGAGCCCGCGCCCAGCAGCTGCCAGATTTCGTCGATGAAAATGGCCTTGCGCAGGGTGCGGTCGGCCTTGATATTGTCCCAGACGTAATCCAGGGCGATCATCATGCCCACCGGGAGCAGCTTGCCCTTCAGCTCCGAGATGTCCAGCACGACATACTTATTGGATAAATCCACGTTGGTCTGCTGGTTGAAGCTCTGGGCCGAGCCCGTCACGAAGCGGCTGACAATGGCGGCGATCCGCGCCGTCATCTGGTTTTCGGTCAGGTGCCGGTGCAGGTCGCCCAGGATGGGCATGGTGCCGGTGCTGAACACCGTGGCATTGTCGTGGGTGATGCCGAAACCAGCGTAGGTCTTGACCAGGGCCTCATCCAGCATCTGCTCCTCCTCGTTGCTCAGATCGGGGACGAGCAGAGAGAAGAAGATCATCAGCTGCTGAATCTTCCTTGCGAGGAGGGAGTCGCTGTCGTTGTAGTCGATTTCGTCGATGAGCTCCATCTCGGGCGATATTGTCCTGCGAATCTCCATGACGTTGATGCAATGCTTCGAGCCGGGGGATATTTTGACGTACTCCCCGCCGATGCGATTGCAGGCCCGGCGGAACTCGTGGCCCTTCAGGGGGGCCAGAATGTAGCACTGGATGCCGCGCATTCTCATCCGCAGGGCCATCAATTGCATCGTAAAGGTCTTGCCGGAGCCGCTGGTCCCCAACAGCGTGACGTTGGCGTTCTTGTTGATCTTCGTGTTGAACAGGTCAACGATGCACAGGCTGTTGTTGTGCCGGTTGACGCCCAGCAGGATGCCGTTG
>WQTL01000361.1 GCA_009786275.1 Bacillota bacterium
CGGCGGGCATGCCCGTGTGCGGCGTGTGGTGCCAGGACTGGCAGGGCGCGCGGCTCACCGCCGTGGGCAGCCAGCTGATGTGGAACTGGGCATGGGATCCGGGGCGCTATCCCGGGCTGGACGAGGCGATCCCCCGGTGGGAGGCGCGGGGCGTGCGCTTTCTGGGGTATATCAACCCGTTTTTGGCCGTCGAAGGGGCGCTATATGCCTATGCCGGGCCGCGGGGGTACTGCGTGAAGGACCGCGGGGGGAAGGACTACCTGGTGAAGAGCACGACGTTTTCCTCCGCCATGGTGGATTTTACCAACCCCGAGGCATACGAGTGGCTCAAGGGCGTGATTAAGCGCAACATGATCGGCCTGGGGCTGGCCGGGTGGATGGCGGACTTCGGGGAATACCTGCCGACAGACTGCGTTCTATATGAGGGCGACCCGGCGCGGCTGCACAACCGGTGGCCCGCCATCTGGGCGCGGCTCAACCGCGAGGCCATAGAGGAGTGCGGCAAGCTGGGGGAGGTGTTCTTCTTCACCCGGGCGGGGTATACGGGCAGCGTGAAATATTCTACACTGATGTGGAACGGCGACCAGTACACCGACTGGAGCCGCCGGGGCGGCATGGCGGAGGCCCTGCCCGCCGCGCTATCGCTGGGGGTGAGCGGCTGCGGGCTGTCCCACAGCGACGCGGGCGGGTTCTCCACGTTCCTCCATGTCAGGCGCTCGCCGGAGCTGATGGCCCGCTGGGCGGAGTTCTGCGCGTTCACGCCGCTGATGCGCTCCCACGAGGGGATACGGCCCGGGAATAACGCGCAGTTCGACGCGAACGAGGAATTGCTCGCGCGGTACGCGAAAATGGCGCGGGTGCACCGGGGGCTGAAATTTTATTTGCGGGCCGCCGAGCGGGAGAATACGGAGCGGGGTGTGCCTGTGATACGGCCGCTGTTCTTCTATTATGACGGCGCAAGGGATAGGACCGAGTGCTATGAGTATTTGCTGGGGCGGGATATTCTGGTTGCCCCGGTGCTGCTGCCGGGGGCGGCGCAGTGGGAGGTCTATCTGCCGGAGGAGGAGTGGGTGCATCTGTGGTCGGGGAAGGAATACGCGGGGGGCGTGCATAAGGTGCCCGCGCCGGTGGGGGAGCCGCCGGTATTTGTGCGGAAAGCAAGCGCGCGCTTTAACGAATTGATGAAACTGGGAGGTAGTTCAGCCGCTCCGCGGAACCCTTCCTCAGTCACGCCGGGCGTGACAGCTCCTCCCACGGGGAGGAGCCTGGGGGATTAGGTGGAGGGCGGCAGGGTATATATACAATATTTATGGACGAGAATTTAGGAGGTAGCATATGAGAGAACCTGTGATCGCGGCGGCGTGTTTGGCGCGCACCACGTTTGACTACGAATACGCCGCCGGGCTTTACGCGGGGGTGCGGGAGAGGCTGGGGGAGATTCCGGGTGTCCGCTGGGCGTTTTGGGAGCCCCTTGTCATTGCGCCGGAGGAGGCGCAGGCCGCCGCAGAGGCCCTCGCCCGGGAATGCCCCGACGGCCTTGTGCTCATCAGCGGGACGTTCCACCTGGGGCATTTGGCGCTGTGCTTCCACAAGGTCGTGGCCGCGCCGATTTTGCTCTGGGCGATGCCGGAGCCGCCAGCCAACGGCGGGAAGATTCGGCTCAACAGCGTGTGCGGGATCAACCTGGACGCCTCGAACCTCTATAAGGCCGGGGCGGACGACTATTGCTGCCACGCCGGGGCGGAGATCGACGCCGCGTGGCTGGGGGCCGTGCGCATGCGCGCCGCGCTGCGGGGGGCCCACGTGGGGCTGGCGGGCTACCGGGCGGACGGGTTCTTCAACCTAAGCGTGAGCGACACCGAGCTCTACCGGCGCTGCGGCGTGCTGGCGGACCACTACGAGCTTGGGGAGGTGATGCGGCCCGGGGCGGGGGCATTCGATGCCGCGGGGCTGAGGGGGATTTTCGACTGCGCGGCGTTGAACGAGACGCAATGCGAGAATACCGCCGGGCTGGCCAACGCCCTCGAATGCTTCATGCGGGAGAAGAAGCTGGACGCTCTGGCGCTGCGATGCTGGCCGGAGTTCGCCGACCTATACGGCGCGGCCCCCTGCGCGGCCATGAGCCTGCTGGCCGACAAGGGCGTAATCATCGGCTGCGAGGGGGATATCGAAGGCACGCTGACGCTGCTGGCGCTGCGGGCGATATCAAAGGAGCCGGCGTTTTTGGCGGATATCTCGCAAATAGACGCGCAGGCCAACAGCGCGCTGCTGTGGCACTGCGGCGTGGCGGCGCACGGGCTCTGGGACGGGAAATCCGCACGCACCCTCGACACCTACTTCGCGGGGGGGCGGGGCGTGACGGCGGGGTTCGTGCTGCGGCCCGGGCCAATCACCGTTGCGCGCATCGATACCGCGCGGGGGGAGACGCGGCTGTTCCTGCAATACGGCCAGGCGCTGCCCACCGAAAAGGAGCTCACGGGGACGTATGTGCGGGCGCGGTTTGAGCGCGGCGCGGAGGAGCTGCTGCAGCTGGTGACGCGCACGGGGATCGCGCACCATGTGGCGCTGCTGTATGGGGATCACAGACAGGCGCTGAGGAGTTTTGCACGGGTGATGGGGTTCACCGTGATAGAATAGGAGAAAAATGATGCGATTGATTCTGGGATCGGACAAATCCGGGTACACGCTGCGCTGCGCGCTGGAGGGATGGCTGCGCGAGGCGGGGTATGATCTGACAATTTTTGGGCCGGGCGACGCGGAGGAGGCCGTGCCTTTCTACGAGACGGCGGCGCGGGCGGCGCGGGCCTTGCGGGAGGGGGAAGCCGAACGGGCGATCCTGGTGTGCGGGACGGGCACGGGCGTGGCGCAGGTGGCTAACAAATTCAAAGGGGTGCGCGCGGCCTGCGCCGAGAGCGTCTACGCCGCGAAAATGGCGCGGGCGATCAACGATTCCAACGTGCTGTGCATGGGCGGGTGGTTCATCGCGCCGGAGCTGGGATGGCAGATGGCGCTGGCGTTTTTGAACACCGAATTTACGGAAGGGCTGGAGCCCTGGCGCGCGGAATGGCTCAAGGGGGCGAAGGAGAAAATCGCCGCGCTGGAGGATGAGAATTTCAAATAATAACCTATCCAGAAGCGGCGAAAGAATTGTTTGGGAGGATGAGCACAATGCCGGAGGACCGTTACCTCGCCTTTATGGGCAAAGCGCCCAGGCGCGTGCCGCACTGGGAGCACTGGAGCAACCCGGACGCGGAGACGTATCTCACGGGGATTGACCACTATGACCATCCCCGGCAGTGCCGGCTGCGCTTCAACGAATTGTACCCCGAGATCGCGCTGGGGGCGCCGAGGACGGACGAGCCCATCCCGCGGCCCAGGGACGGCGCGGACAGGGTAAATCACGTGAGCCGCTGGGGGGACAGCACGACGGCGACGTTTCAGCACGGGGAGGCGTTCTTCCGGGACGCGGAGGAGGTCTTTGCCTTCAGCCCCCTGGAGCACGCCGATATGCGCGGCTGGCCCCATGTGGTGGAAAACTGGGATTTTCGATCCGAAGAGCGTATCGCTGCCCGGTTCAACTGGGATAGAGAGCGTAAAGACGGCGAGGCCAGCAGCGTCGGGTTTTATAATACGACGTTCATGTGGCCGCTGCTGACCTTCGGCTGGGAGCTGTTCCTGGAGTGCTGCCTGGACGAGCGCTTCGGGCGCGTGATGGACGAGTTCGCGGAGCTCAACCGGCGGGTGTTCCGGGTGCTCAGCCGCCTGCCGGTGAATTTCGTGATCTGCCACGACGACATCGTGATGACCGCCGGACCCGTGTGCTCGCCCGCGTGGATGCATAAGTATGTCTTCCCGCGCTACGAGGAATACTGGGCCATGTGCCGCGCGCAGGGCAAGGAGGTCATCTTCATGGTGGACGGCCGCGTGGACGCCTACGCCGAGGACGTGCTCGCCTGCGGCGCGCGGGGGATCATCACCGAGCCGTATACGGACTTCAAAGGGCTGGCGAAGCGCCACCCGGATATGTTCCTGGCGGGGGAGGGGGACAACCGTATCCTCATGCGCAACGACCCCAAGGAGATCGAGGCCATGGTGCGCTCCATGGGGGAGACGGCGCGGGTTTGCGGCGGGTATATGATGTGCGTGGGGAACCACATCCCCTGGAATGTGCCGGGGGAGGCGGTAAAACGGTATATGGAGGCGAGCAGGGTGTATGGGGTGAGGGGGTTCCGGCCGGAATGACCGTTGCTGCCGGGAATGCGTGGTATACTAACGGCACGACAAAGAGTATTGGAGGGATCGTATGGAAGAGATTACTTTGCCGCGCGCTTCAACGCCGGAGGAGGCCGGGGTTTCCGGCGGGGCATTGGCCGCGATGACGCGGGAGATTGTGGACGAGGGGCTGGAGATGCACTCGCTGATGGTGCTGCGCGGGGGGCGGGTGGCCTACGAGGACTATCGCGCGCCGTATGGCGCGGAAACGCCCCACGCGATGTACTCGGTGAGCAAGTCGGTCACGTCCATCGCGGTGGGCTTCGCCGTGGAGGAGGGCAAGCTGCGCCTGGAGGACAAGGCCGCCGACCTGGTGCCGGAGCTGCGGGAGGCCGACAAGGACGAGCGCCTGGAACAGCTGCAAGTGGTGCACCTGGTGAGCATGTGCGCGGGCAAGAGCGTCAGCGTAGCGGCGGACAGGACGAAAAAGCATTGGGTGCGGGACTACGGCGCGGCGAAGTGGATTTACGCGCCCGGGGAAGGGTGGCATTACTGCAACGAGAATATCTATATGCTGTGCGTGATTCTGCGGCGCGTGACCGGGGAGAGCGTGACGGACTACCTCATGCCGCGCCTGTTCGAGCCCCTGGGGATCGCGCGGCCCTTCTGGGAGACCGACGGCGGCGGCGTGGAGGCCGGCGGCTGGGGGCTGTTCCTCAAAACGGAGGACATGGCGAAGATTGGGCTGTGCTACCTCCATGACGGCGTATTTGAGGGGCGGCAGGTGATCCCCGCGGGGTGGGTGCGGGCCTCGAGCTCCAAACAGCGGGACAACGGCGCGGCCAGCCGCGTGGGCGACGCCGGGGACGACCAGGGCCTGTGGGGTTACGGCTATTGCTTCTGGATGAACACCTTCCCCGGCAGCTACCGCATGGACGGGATGTTCGCGCAGTTCGTGTTCGTCTTCCCCGCCTACGACGCCTGCGTGGTCACCACCGGCGGGGAGCCCGACCCGGGGGCCATCTACCGCGCGGTGTTCCGGCAGATCCCCAAGCTGTTTGAAAAGAGTGACGAAGCGCCGGTTGATATTCCGAGATTGCCCGCGTATGAACCGCCGGCGGAGGCGCCGCGCAACCCCGTATTGGAGGCGAAGCTGAACCGGCGCTGCATCCGCTTTGTGCCCACGGCGCAGCCGCTGGGGAAGGCCGTGGGGTTCCCCTTAAGCATGATGCCCGCGATGATCCTGTTCATGTCCGCCGACAAGGCCGGGGGCGTGGACCGCGTGCACCTGCGCTTCGGGGAGGACGGCCTGAAACTCAGCTGGTCGGAGGGGAAGGAGCGCAATACCGTGCTGTGCGGCATGGACGGGCGCTGGCGCAAGTGCAGGGTCACGCTGGGGGGCGTGGGCTTCGTGCTGGCGTGCTCCGCCGCGTGGGAAGGCGAGGAGCTGCACGTCCGGCTGCGGAACCTCAACTCCGTGGCGCAGCGCATGCTGACCTTCCGCTTCGGCGCGCGGGCGGTGCGCATGCTCCCCCGCAGCCTGCCCGGCCTGGAGACCATGACCGCCGCCGCCGCGGACGCCGTGCGTACGGGAATGAAGAGCAAGGCGCTGGGGAAGCTTGTGGCGGGCGTGATGGACAAGATCACGGCGCTGGCGGAGCCGACGCATGTGGGGGTACTGCGGTAGGGGTGTAAAGAAATTTTTATGCAGAGACGTACGGCAGTACGTCTCCTAAAGTAAAACGAGACATATTTTCTGCCGAGACGCACTGCATATTTTTTGCCGGAGACGCACTGCCGTGCGTCTCTACATTGAAGATATTTAACAAATTAGACCTGTTCCAAAACCTTGCCAACCCCGGCAAGATGTGCTATAATAGGAGGTATGGATAACAAGCAGCGCATCGAGAAGTTGAAAGAAG
>WQTL01000362.1 GCA_009786275.1 Bacillota bacterium
GTGGCTTTTGCTTGCTCTCCTCAAGCCCCTGGGGGTGAAAAAATCTTGATTTTTTTGCCCTCAGGGGCTTGACATCTTACCGGACGACTATAATGCTTAATGCTGAATGCTCAATTATTTTACGGGGGGAGGTGATACAATAGAACTTCTCCCCCTTGACACGTGCCGGGGAACGTGCTACAATTTTTTTAGCATGCAGCACAGAAATCCGGGATAAAGGAGCCATTGTCATGCGCAAACGAATCCTCAGCCTGCTCTTAGCCGCCGCCTTGGTATTTGCCCTGGCCTCCCCCGCCTTCGCCGCGGACCGAACCGAATGCCTGCCCCTGGTGGTCGTGCAGGGCTTCAACTCCAGGCCGCTCAACCAAGGGGACAAGCAGGTGTTTTTCCCCGATAAAACCCTGGATATCCTCAAAATCCTCTGGCCCGGCCTGTGGGGCCTGGCCTCGGGGCTCTTCCTGAACCAGGTGTTCGGGTGCCCGCCGGACCGCATCTACGCCGGCCTGACCACCTCCGGACGCCGGTTTCTCGACCCGGTGCAGCTGGATATCGACTCCAACCCGGTCAACGGGCCCGCCCTGTGGCTGGAGCAGTTCCCGAAGAGCATGGCCAACTACGCCGGGGAGGACCAGCGCTCCCTGGCCCGGGGCTACGGCCAGGAATATGCCGCGAAATACGGCTGGGACCACGTGTATCTCTATACCTTCGACTGGCGGCTCGACGTCTTCGACTTGGCGAAAGAGCTCGACGACCTGATCCAGACGGCCAAGCGCGAGACGGGGCACGACAGGGTGTACCTGTCGCCCATTAGCATGGGCGCGGCCGTCGCCACCGCGTGGCTTTCGGAATACGGCGAGAAGAACGACTTCGCCGACGTGGAGAACGTGCTCTACGTCTCCCCGGCGTGTCAGGGCGCTGACATGCTGGGCGTGCTGCTGAGCGGCGACCTCACGCTGGATGTGACCAACCTGAAATACCAGCTGCTCACCGTGGACTTCTTCAAAAATACCGTGCCGGCCTCCTGGATCGACGCCCTGTTCGGCTGGCTGGAGGGCCTGGGCCTGGCGAAATACGTGGAGGAGTACGGCCGCTACGGGACGGACTTCTTCCGCAATTACGCGAAGTACTGGCCCGGCATGTGGACCCTGCTGCCCCAGGCGGACTATCTGCGGGCGAAAAACCTCGCTTTCCCCGGCGGCGGCACGGCGGAGGAGCAGGCCTATATAGCCAAGCTGGACCGCTACCACGCGCTCCAGGGCAGTCAGGACGCGATGTTCGAAAGGCTGCGGGACGCCGGCAAGGGCTTCGCGGTGATTTCGCTCTACACCCGGCCGCTCTACGCGCCCATCACCCGCAACCGGCACACCCTGGTGTCCGACGGCGTGATCGACACCTACTACACCGGCGGCTTCCCCACCCTGGCCGATTACGGGCAGCCGCCGCTGGCCGCGCAGGCGGTCAACGACGGACATGACCACCTCTCCCCCGACGGCATGGTGGACGCCTCCACCTGCCTGCACCCGGAGAACACCTGGTTCGTCAACGGCATCACCCACGACGATTTCAAGGCGGGCGAGTGGCCCGCCAAGCTCGCGCTCTGGCTGATCGAGGGCGGCGCGAAGGGCACGGTGCAAAGCGACGCCGCCTATCCGCAGTTCACGAAGGCCGCGGCAGGCAGCGCGCTCCCGGGGGAATTCTAACTTTTTTCTATTCTTCTTTGCTTATTGCTCCCCCTGCCGCAGGCCCAAAGGGGCACGAAGGGCGACAGGGGGAGCAATATCACATTACGATTGCGCCGCCGCCGTCCCCTCCGCCGAGGCCCTTCTCTGCGCCAAATCGCTTTCCACCTGCCGCTTGAGGGAATCGGGGTATTTCATCAGCAGCAGCGGGATCAAACAGAGCACCCCGCCGCCGGCGACGCCCAGCTTATAGGCCGCCCACGACCATTTCTGGAAGACGGGGCCCTGCTGCACGCCCGCGGATACCAACTGCGCGTCGTATTTCAGCCAACCCAGGGTCTGGCCCATCATGAACCGGCGCGCCGCCGAGGCCAGCTTGACCGTGAGGTTGCGCGCCGACATCGTGACGCCCTCCGTGCGCTCCCCGGTTTTCCATTCCACATAGTCCACGCTGTCGGCGATGAGCGCCTTCTGCGCGATGCCGAACACCCCCCAGGGGATGTTGTTGACGGCCTCCATCACAAACACCAGGATGAGCCTGGGGATGGTGCCAATGCCGATGGCCCAGCCCACCACGCGGCATACGATATCCGTGACCACGGCGATGATCAGCACTTTCTTCATGCTGCCCACCTTTTCGATGACTTTCGTGGCAAAAAGCTTCAGTCCCATGCCCGGCAGCCCCGCGAGGATCATGAAAACGGTCACGAGGGTCCCCGCCTTGATCGTCCCGCCGAACCACGGATAGGAGACCTGCTGGTAGACGAAGCCCTCGCTGATGAAGGGGGCCGAGGCGCGGACGATGTCGAAAAGCACAAACAGAAGGAGGATATGGTTGTGGCGCAGGATGGCGAATTTTTTGAAGGGGTTTTTCTCCCCGCCGGAATTGATGTTGCGCACACGCTCCGTCACGCCCGCGGCGCTTAAGTACAGCAGCCCGCCCGCGAAACACATGATAAAGCCGAACAGCAGGTAGATCTGCTGCTGCGACATGCCGAAGGCGGCCTTGCCGGTCTCCTGTTTGACGCTGAGCATGGGCAGCAGGAGCTCCGGGAAAAACGAGCCGATGGTCAAGCCGATGTCCTGCCACTGCACGGCCCGCGCCCGCTGCAGGGAGTGGGGCGATATGGCCGCCGTGACGCCCGAAAGCGAAGTGGTCAGGAAGGAATTGAGCGTGTCCCAGATCAGGTAGACGAGGATGCAGTACAGCGCCTTGAGCCCCACGCTCTGGAAGTTCCAGTTGACGAACAGCAGCAGCGCCGTCACGGCGGCGAAGGGGGTGAGGTTGCGGATCCACGGCACGAGCTTGCGCCCGTCCTTGAATTGGTGGCTGTCGATGGCCACCCCCACCACGGGGTCGACCACGGCGTCGTAGACGGGGAAGACGCCGGTCATCGCGCCCACGACCTTGGGGTCGAGCATCAGCACGTTGGTGCAGAAGTGGAAGAACCAGTTCGCGCCCGCCATGCCGTACATCGCCGATTGCCCCAGGGTGGCGAACAGGATACCCAGCAGCTCCTTGCGGGGGACCTCCTCCTCCTTCGCGCTGTTGAACCAGCGTATGGGGTGCCGTATGATATCGCGCTGTTGTTCCGTCAATGCCATGCCGTAACCTCCCGCATTCATTCTATTGGTAAAGCATAACATAACTTTCAAGATACTGCAAGATAAATCTTGCAAAGCGCCCGCACTTCTGCTAGAATAGGTTGAGAAAGGGGATGGGCATATGCCGAAACAGCGCAACCTGGCGATCGACCGCTTCCGGGGCTTCACCATCATCCTGATGGTCATTGTCAACGACCTGAGCGAGGCGCAGGGCTTTCCCGCGATTTTAAGGCACGCCCCGCACGACAGGGGCATAGGCCTGGCGGACCTGGTGTCGAAATTCTTCATCTTCGCCATCGCGGCCACCTACGCCATGTCGTTCCGCGGCCGCCTGGCAAGGGACGGCAAAAAGGACGCGTATTTCCACTTTGTCAGCCGGTATTTCGCCATCATGGGCATCGGCTGCCTGTTCGGCGTGTTCAACGCCGCGTGGACGGGGGACACCATGTGGGGCACCCTGCAGACCATCGGCCTGGCGGGCCTGCTCACGCTGCTGGTGATCAAGCTCCCCTGGGGCGTGCGCGCGGCCGCGGGCTTCGGGCTGCTCGCCGTATACCAGGCGCTGTACCATTTCCTCCCCGATCTCTTCGCCGGCGAGGTCGGTGCGATGTTCGAGGGGGTCGTCATGGGCGCGGCGCTGATGCTCTCCACCGCCATGATCGACCTGTTCAATAAGGGACGCAAGCCCTTCCTGATCGGCCTGGGCGTGCTGGCCCTCGCGGCCTTCGGCCCGCTGCTGCTCCCGGGGATGGTCCTGACCAAGCAGAACCAGATCACCTTCATCCTCATCTGCGTGGCCATCGCCAGCGCCGTTTACTTCGTGTTCGACCTGGTCTCGCAAAAAGTGCGGCCCACGCGGCCCGGCCTGCTGTGCTGGTGGGGCGAGAACCCCATGCTGCTCTACATCTTCCACCTGATGCTCACGGGGGCCGCCATGGCCATCGACCCGCGGCCTATGTATATCGCTATCCCGGTGAACCTCGCGATTTTGTCTGTATTAAGCCTGATCGCGTGGGCGATGCATCGGAAGAAGTTTTGGGTTTCGTTCTAGGAATTATTTTCTAAAAAATATATAAGGAGTACCCCATGAAGAAAATCACAATCGCTTACATCGGCGGCGGCTCGAAGGGCTGGGCCCACGGGCTGTTCTCGGACCTGCTTTCGCAAGACCGGCTGGAGGGGGACCTGCGCCTGTATGACACCGACGTTCCCGCCGCGCAGCGCAACCTGACGTACTTCCAGAAGCTCGTCAGCCACAACCCGAAGAAAATCAAAAGCAAGTGGAACTGCGCCGTGGTCAACGGCATCGACGACGCCCTGAAGGGCGCGGACTTCGTCGTGATCTCCATCCTGCCCTACACCCTGGACAACATGGCCAACGACGTGCACTACCCGGAGAAATACGGCATCTGGCAGTCCGTGGGCGATACCGTGGGGGCGGCGGGATATTCCCGGGCCCTGCGCACCATCCCGGCCTACATCTTCTTCGCGCAAAAAATCCGGGAGAACTGCCCGGACGCCTGGGTGATCAACTACACCAACCCCATGAGCATGTGCATGAACGTGCTCTACCGGGAGTTCCCGGAGATCAAGGCCTTCGGCTGCTGCCACGAGGTCTTCGGCACGAAGAGCCTGCTGTGCCGCATCGCGGGGATGTACCTGGCGCTTTCCGAGGCGGGCAAAAAGGCCTTCATGGAATCGAACCTGAAGGCCGTGAAGGCGGAGCTGCATAACGGCTTCAACCACCCGAAGCGTTACCAGACCTTCGGCCGGGAGGACATCGACTGCAACGTGCAGGGCATCAACCACTTCACCTGGATCAACAAGGCCTTCTACAAGGGCCTGGACCTGCTGCCCATCTACGCGGCCTATATCAAGATGTTCGACGAGAACAACGTCAAGCGCTGCGGCAAGCTCACGCCCTACCCGCTCAAGCGCATCCTCAACGAGCACCACGTGAAATTCAGCCTGTTCGAGCAGAACGGCGCCGCCGCCGCCGCGGGGGACAGGCACCTGGCCGAGTTCACCCCGGACCAGTGGCTCACCCGCAGACGCACCCTCACGGACGGCTTCTGGCTCACCCCCGTGAGCGTGCGCAGGAAGTTCGACGCCTACCGCACCATCATGACCAAGCTGGCGGGCACGCCGTTCTACAGCCCCCGCGTCAAGGGCACCGACGAGGAGGGCGTGATGCAGATGACCGCGATCTGCGGCCTGGACGACATGACCACCAACGTGAACCTCCCCAACCGGGGCCAGCTGAAGAACATCGTCCTGGGCCCCGCGGTGGAGACCGACGCCCTGTTCTCCCTGGACAGCGTGGTGCCCCTGGACGCCGGCGAGATGACCCCCGAGAGCGCCGCGATGGTCAACGCCCACGCGAAGAACCAGATGGACTTCGTGGAGGCCTATTTCCGGAAGGACTACAGCGCCCTGGAGGACGTCTTCTGCCGCGACCCCATGGTCGCCCGCATCGGCCGGGAGGACGGCGAAAAGCTCTTCGCCGAGCTCATCGTGCTCAACGCGGAATGCCTCGAGGACTTTCTGCTGAAGAAAAACAATGCGTAAGACGCTTCCGGCGCTGGCCCTGCTGCTGATTTTCATGACCGCTTTCGCCCTCCCCCCGGCGTTTGCCGCGCGGGAGGGCATCGAGCCCTACGCCCTGCTGACCGACGGCCTGGAGTCCCCCATGAACGCGGAGGGCGCGCCCCGTTTCGGCTGGTGGCTGCGCGGCGAGGGGCTCGACCGGGCGCAGACGGCCTACGAGCTGGTCGTCACGGATGACATCGGCGGGGCCGTGGCGTGGGATTCCGGCAGGGTCGAGTCCCCGCAGCAGAGCTATATCGCCTACA
>WQTL01000363.1 GCA_009786275.1 Bacillota bacterium
TGGCGGGGCCTTCGGCGGTCCCCTGCGAGCACCAAAAGCAGAAAACCCGCGCGCTTTCCGTTAAAGAAATAAGTAAAATCATCAGTCGTTTCGGCGACAGCGCTTTACGCGCCCAAAAAGCCGGAGCCGACGGCGTCGAGCTGCACGGCGCGCACGGCTATTTGATCCAGCAATTCCTGTCGCCCCACACCAACCGCCGCACGGACGCATACGGCGGCTCCTTCGAGAACCGGCTGCGCTTCCTGCGCGAAATCATGGCGGACGTGCGGGCGAAATGCGGCGCGGAGTTCCCCGTCGTCGTGCGCCTTAGCGTGGACGAATTCTACCGCGAAATCGGCAAGGACCAGGGCATCACCCTGGAGGAGGGCGTGCGCATCGCGCGGGCCGTGGAGGCCATGGGCGCGGCCGCCATCGACGTCTCCGGCGCCACCTACGAGACCATGAACTACTGGCTGGAGCCCACGACCTTCGCGTGCGGCTGGCGCAAGCACCTCGCCGCGGCGGTGAAACAGGCGGTGAGCGTGCCCGTGCTGGCCGCGAGTTTCATCCGCTCGCCCGGGCAGGCCGAGGCGCAGCTGGCCGAGGGCACCCAGGATTTCGTCAGCCTGGCCCGCCCGCTGCTGGCCGACCCCGACTGGCCCGAGAAAGTCCGCACGGGCCGCGAGGCCGAAGTTATGCGCTGTATCGCCTGCCTGTGGTGCTTCGAGTCCATGCTGGCGGGCGGCTTCACGGGCCGGCCCGGCCAATGCGCGCTGAACCCCCGCTGCTGCCGCGAGGACGAAATCCCCGAAGCGCCCGAACAGGACGGCCTTGGCCGCTCTGTGGCCGTCATCGGTGCGGGCGTAGCGGGCCTGACCGCCGCGCGGGTTCTGGCCGAACGCGGTTTTAAAGTCACAATGCTGGAGAAAGCCGCGCGGCCTGGCGGGCAGGTCAACCTTGCCGCCGCGCCGCCGCACAAAGAGAAAATCCGCTGGTGCGCGGACGACCTGCTAGTCAAGTGCGAAAAGCTGGGCGTGGACATACAATATGACATTGCTGCTCCGCTGGATATCCTGCAAGAAATCAAGCCCTGCGCCGTGTTCCTTGCAACCGGTGCGAATGAGCTCGTCCCCGACATTCCCGGCGCGCGCGGCGAAAACGTCCACAGCGTGGCGGACGTGCTCGGCGGCGCGGTCGACCTATCCGGCAGAGCCGTGGCCGTCATCGGCGCGGGCCTGACGGGCCTCGAAACAGCGGAGTATCTATGCGCGAAAAACTGCCATGTCAGTATCATCGAGATGGCAAACGAAGCCGCGCCCGGCGCTTATCACCAGCACAGGGACGACATCCTGCCCAGGCTCAAACAAGCGGCGTTTTATCTGGGGCACAAGCTTGAGGCGATTCACGCGGACGGCATTGAAATCCGGGATGTCAAAAAAGGCGAACGCAAGACGCTGCCGGTGGACGACGTCGTGCTCAGCGTGGGCCTGCGCCCGAACAACGCCCTTGCCGGCGAGCTCGAAAGCCTCGGCGTGCCCGTTATCGCGATTGGCGACGCGGGGGCGCCGGGTCGCATCGCCCAGGCCGTGCACAGCGCGTACGACGCGGCGGCGGGGTTCACGAGCCCGTCGATTTGAAGCGCCGCAGCCCCAGCCTGAAAAATCCGTAGGCGGGCAGCAAAAACAGCAGGGCGATCAGCGGCGTGAACATGTAAAGCACGCTGCGCTCTTTCTCGAGCAAATACAGCAACGGATAGTACTGGAACAGCGCCAGGGGCACCACAAAGGTCAAAAACCGCAGCACCCCATTGCCGTAAATCGCGTAGGGGTAGCGCCCGAACTCGCGCCCGCCGTGGGTGAGGATGTTCATAAATTCCAGGCCCTCGGTGGTGAAGAACGCGAACGCGGCGTAGACGATAAACAGAGAGAAAAACACCGCCGCGCCGCAGGCGACCATCAAAACCAGCGTGAGAACCTTGTCCCAGGTCCAGTGCACACCGCTGTTGGGTATCGCGTAGCAGAAAACGAACACGGCCTGCACGAGGATCCCCAGCCTTGCGAACTCCATCTGCGAGGCGAGGACCTGGAAGATGACGCCCCGCGGCCGCACCAGGATTCGGTCGAACTGGCCGTTGCCCAGCAGGCGCGGGAAGATGTCGAAGCCCCGGGCGAAAGTCTCCGACAAGGCGAAGGACATCGTCGTCACGGCAGTACATAGTAATACCTGAGGCAGCGTGAAGCCCTCCACCTCGTTGAAACGCAAAAACATGAACCACACGCCCGCCACCGTCGCGAAGGCGAGAACAATCCTGGCGAAGATATTCAACAGGAACGTGGCCTTGTACTGCATCTGGCTCTTCAGGTTGATCGCAAAGTATTTGAGATATAATTTCATATTCTACCCTCCCTGCGCGACGACGCGTTTGAGTGAATGCCGCATCAGCAGCTTGCCCGCGAGCAGCATGGTCGCGCACCAGAACACCTGCAAGGCGACGGCCTTCACGGCGTCCATCCCGGCGATGTCGCCGCTGTAGATGCGCAGCGGCATGTTCTGCATGGCCGCGAAGGGCGTGAGCTCCACGATTTTGCGCAGCGGCTCCGGGAAAAACGGCAGCGGGATGTACCCGCCCGCGAAAAAATCCGCCGCGACCACGAAGATCGCGTTTTGGCGGGACATCGTATAGAAGGTGGATATGTTGTCCAGCTGGCAATAAGAGACGACCACCAGCAGGCCCAACGGGATGGATATGGCGGACATGGCCAGCTGGAACAGCGACGGCGGCAGGGTCATTTTGAACGGCGCGGGCAGGAGGAACGCGACCACCAGCACCGGCAGGCAGCGCAGCGCCGTGCGCGCGATGCGGCCCGCGATATTCTCGGCGAACCAGCGGTTGTAGATGCTCATGGGCCGCGCCAGGTCATAGGCGATGTTGCCGCTGACGATGGACTCCACCGCGTCGGGATTGCCGCCATAGGGCCCGAACAGGTGCAAAAACGCCTGCTGAATCCATATGTAAGAGACAAAGTGCGAAAACTCCATGGGGAAGGCGGCGGGGTTCGCGCGGTAGAACGCCCCGAAGGCCAGAATCTCCATGAAGCCCCAGGCGAACTGCGTGGCAAGGCCTGCCAGTGCAGCGGCACGATACTGCAGGCCGTTGATGAAGCGTATGCGGAACAGCGCGAAATACTCTTTCATAACACCCCCCGGCCTTCGGCCGCCCCCCTCCGGCAGAAGGGGGCTATATTTGATATTCCTTGTAAAGCGCGGCGACGATCTCCTCGATTTTCTGCTCGCCGCCGCGCCGTTTCAGCTCGTCCAGGCTGCCGTCGAGCAAAATCTGTCCCTTGCCGATGAGCAAAATCCGCTCCGTCAGCGCCTCGATGTCCTGCATATCGTGGGTGGTGAGGATCACCGTCGTGCCGTGCTCGGCGTTTTGCTTCCTGATGAACTGCCGCACGGCGATTTTCGATACGGCGTCCAGGCCTATCGTTGGCTCATCCAGGAACAGCGTCCGCGGGCTGTGCAGCAGCGACGCCGCAATTTCGCAGCGCATGCGCTGGCCCAGGCTCAGGCTCCGGGCGGGTGTTTTGACGATCTCGCCCAGGTCCAGCAGCTCCGTCAGCTCGTCCAGATTATTTTTGTATCGCTTTTGGTCGACTTTATAGATGTCCCGGATCAATTCGAAGCTGTCGATGACCGGCACGTCCCACCACAGCTGGCTGCGTTGGCCGAACACCACGCCGATCTCCCGCACGTGGGCTACGCGCTCCTTCCAGGGGACGCGCCCGTCGACCTCGCAGCTGCCGCTGTCGGGGGTCAGAATCCCGCACATGATCTTGATGGTGGTGCTCTTGCCCGCGCCGTTCGGGCCGATGTAGCCCACCATTTCGCCGTCGTGAATCTTAAAATTCACGTCACTCAGCGCGTGGACCAGCTCGTATTCGCGTGAAAAAAGCGCCTTCACGGCGCGGCCGAACCCCGCCTGCCGTTTGGCGACGCGGAAGGTCTTGTTGATGTTTTCGAGCACGATCATCGGTGCGCCCTTCCCTTCAAAAAACAGTAAGAGAAATTGTAGCACAACCGGTGGGGCCTGTCAAACGAAAGTTCAAAAAAGAACCAACGCCGCCGGGCGTTTCATGTGAGAAAACGTTTCATAGGCACAAAAAACCGCAAACCCTTAGCGCACAAGGGTTTGCGGGATGTTGGCATTTTGGAAAATATTATTGCGCCGCTGCGGGGGCTGCCGCTTCAACGGCCGGGGCTTCCGCTTCCGGCGGTTTCTCCGGATATGCCAGGGTGTAGGGCACGCCGTGGAAGAACAGGCTCATCTGCATGGTATAGAAGGTGCTGTTCGGCAGGCCGAAGGGATACAGGAAATCATATTTCGGGCTGCCCGCCGTGGTGATGCTCCGGGCGACGGTGAGGCAGTTGTCGCCCTCCACCGGGAAGATGCTGACCCAGAAGCTGGTCTCCCGGTTGAAGTCCTGGAACTGGTGGGTTTCGGCCTGGTCGTACATCCTGCGCCCCTCCTCCGGGGTGATGTTGAAGATGATGACCCGGTTGAACTGGAACTGCGAGGTCGGGAAAGGCAGCCCGTCCTTCAAAAACTGCTCCAGCTGCGCGGGGGTGAGCCCTCTGCGCGAAAGGCCGTCCCGCTGGAAGTTGTAGAGCCTGGCATAGTTATTTTCATCCACCAACACAACGCCGCAATGCCCGTAGCCCGTGATGCCCGTCGTATCGTTTAAGAAGAAACACTTCTTTATCGCGTCCGGATTGAATCCCTTTTTCGCCGCCGCCGCGGACGTACCCACCGCGCAGACACCGCAAATCGCCAGAACAACCAGCAGGATAGACAGGAAACGCTTCATGAGATCATGCCCCTTTTCTTGTGTTTGATATAGTTTATTCAATTTGGTGGGAGAGAGTGGATTCGAACCACTGAAGTCACTGACGGCAGATTTACAGTCTGCTCCCTTTGGCCACTCGGGAACTCTCCCATGTATTTACCGGATTCCATAAAGGACTTTGTTATTATAGCACAAAAAAGGGATTTGTCAAGCATTTTCTTCTTGTTTTCACGCCATGCTGAATTGAACATTTAATTGGCCAAGCGCATAAAGAAACGCTCCGGGGAGAGGCCGTTCAAAATTTTACGGGGATAGTGATTCAACCAGGACTGGATATGCTGGACTTTGCGGTGACTGACCTTCGAAAAACCGGTGCCTTTGGGGAGGAAGCGGCGGATGATGCCGTAAAATCCCGCCGCTTGACCTGCCCGAGCCCCCTGCGGTTAATCGTATTGTACACCGTAGTATTTCCTATTTGTGCCTTTTTCTTTTGCCCGGCAACGGACAATTATTTCTTCAGCTCAGGAAAAAATCCTATTTTATCACGATCTCCGCCCCGGCCGCGGCGTCCTTCACGGCGACCCACAGAGCCCCCTCCGCCATGCAATAGCCGGTAGTCTGGGTTTTCAGCTGCGCCAGGGAGCCTGCCTTCGCCAGGGCCGTGCCGTTCAGGCTCACCTGCGCGGGCTCGGCGGCGCCGTAGACGCGCCACAGCAACGCGCGCGGCGTGGCCGTGCTCTTCAGGGTGAGGCCGCCGCCCATCGTGTAGGAGAGCGTCGAGCCCCGCATGCCCTCCTCATAGAGGCCGAAGCTGTTGCCGCCCTTGGTGGGGTAGACCCGCACGGTGGTAAATTCGCCGTCCAGGTCGTCCATGGGGAGGATCGCGCCGTTGCGGATGAAGGCCGGCGCCTCCTCATAGGGGAAGTGGAGCTTTTTGATGCCGCCGCCCTTGTAGGTCTTGGATTCGTCGAATAGGTAGATCCATTCGTCGCCCAGGGGGAAATAAACGGTGCGCGTGTTGTCGGCGCTTTCCTGATAGAACGGCGCCACGAGGAGCTCGTCGCCCAGCATGTACTGGTAGGGCACGCCGAACTGCGGGCGCATGGTGGGCTGGCCCTGCTCGTAGGAGTACATCACCTGGCTGCTGATGTAGGGGATCAGCTCGTAGTGCAGCCCGGTGAATTTTTTGTAGACCGCCACGGTCTCGTCGTCGTAGAGCCAGGGGCGGTGGTATTGGCCGCCGCCGCCGTTGAGCATCACGGGGCTGAAGGCACCCAGCTGCGCCCAGCGGATGAAGATATCCTTCACCGGCTCGTC
>WQTL01000364.1 GCA_009786275.1 Bacillota bacterium
GCGCGAAGCCACGGTGGAGCTCTACCGGGAATGCGCGCAGTCGCTGGGGATAGAGGTGGAGTTCGCCGAAAGCAACCGCTTCGAGGAGCTGGCGCAGGGCTGCGCGTTCGCGGTGGTCGCGAGCCGCTTCGTCTACCCCTGCGACGCGTATGTGCAGATGGCCGCCAGGCAGCTGCCCGTGCTGTTCGCCTCCACCTACTGCGAGCCCGCGTTTTTGTCCGCGGACCTGACGCAACAGGGTATGTTGGCCGAAAGGTGCGCCGCGCTCATGGCGGACCCCGCGCGCCCGGCATACCATACCGACCTATCGCAGGCGGCCTCAAACCGGGCCTTCGCCCTGTGGGAAGATCTTGTGGCCGGCCTCGCTGCCGACCGCCCGGTATGTGGCGCCGCCGAGCAGCCCGGCAGCGGCTGCGAGGAGGCCCTGCTCGCCCATTTCGACGAAATATTTGCCCGTGAGCGGCCCGAGCCGGAGAAGAAGCGCCGCACGCTCAAGCAGGTCATGCGCAGGCTGCGGTACAAGCTGCGCAAATCGAAGTTCGCGGATTTCATCAGGAGAAAAATTTACTACAAAGAGCGCTTCCGCGTGCAGAAATACGCCCACATCCAGCTTTCGCAGGAGCAGGTGCGCAAGGCCCAGCTGCTGGCGCTGAAAATGCTGTTCGAGTTTGAGCGCATCTGCAAAAAGCACGGCCTGCGCTACTATGTCGCGGCGGGCTCCCTGCTGGGGGCGGCGCGGCACGGCGGGCCCATCCCCTGGGACGACGACGTGGACGTCACCATGCCCCGGCCGGACTACGACAGATTCCTCGAAGTCGTGCAGGACGAGCTGCCGGACGACATGGAGCTGCCGCGGAGCAATTATCCCTATCTCTTCCACCGCATGTGCATGAAGGGCACGCGCATCACGCGCTACATCAGGCAGAAGGGCGATTACGGCATCTTCCTGGACATCCTGCCGCTGGACGGCGCGGCCCCCACGCAGCGCCTGAAGGACAGGCACTGGCGGCGCAGCCAGCGCCTGTTCGCCTGGATGCTCAACAGCGCCTGGCCGCAGCCGCCGCTGATCCCCTCGCTCAAGCGCGTGCGGATATGGACCAAGCGCCTGCTCATCAAGCGCTTGGTGCCCAAGAGGCTGCTGTTTTGGCTCTGGGAGCGCAACGCGAAGAAGTACGACGCCGAGAGCGCCGCCGAGTGGGTGTGCCTGCCGGGCATGTACGGTTATGAGAAGGAGTGCTTCCCGAAGGAATACTGGGGCGAGCCCGCCTGGCTGCGCTACGAGGGGCGCGAGGTCCCCGTGATGCACGAGTGGGAGCACTACCTGACCGAGCATTACAGGGACTACATGATGCCCCCGCCGGCCCTGTTCCGGCGCACGCATACCCTGTTTGCCGTCGATTTCGGCAAATACGAGACGATGACCGTGGAGGAAATCGAGAAAGAGGTGGAGGATTTTGGAAAAGCTGCGCAAAACCGGTAATGTATTCTATGACAGGACAGCCACGGCCGACGAAAAGGGCCGTCTGTACTACCTTGACAACGCGAAATTCATCCTGATCTTCCTGGTGGTGCTGGCGCATTCGATTTCGTCGCTGCGGGAAACCCCCTTTGTGAATACGGTATGGGCGGTGATCAACTATTTCCACATGCCCGCGCTGATCTTCATCTCGGGCTTCCTGGCCAAGCGGTATATCGCGAAGTCACGGGAAATCAAGGTGCAGCGCGTGGCGACCTACGTCATCCTGTACCTGGCCGCGCAGGTCTGCCTGTATCTGTACCAAACCTTCGCCCTCGGCGCGGACGTCCCCGCGGACGTGCTCGCCGCGCGCCCCGCGCTGTGGTTTTTGCAGTGCCTGATCGCGTGGTACGTCCTGCTGCCGGTGCTCGATTACTTCAAACCGGGCTATGTCATGGCCGCGGGTATTCTGTTCGGCCTTTTCGTCGGGTACGAGAACGGCGCCGCCCATTTCCTCTCGATCTCCCGCGTGGTCGTGCACCTGCCGTTCTTCATGGCAGGGTATTACATCAAGCAGGAGCACATCGACAAGCTGCGCAGCTGGAAATTCCGCGCGGCGGGCGGGGGCGTTTTCGCAGCCGTGGCGGCCGTCAGCGCGGTGTTCCCCTGGACGGTGCTGGGCAACCTCATGACCTGCAACACGCCATACGCGAAAATCGGCGCCCTGGTGAAGTACGTGCCGCGGGGCCTGCAGTGGACCTCGAGGCTGTGGTTCTACGGGGTCGCGGCGGCGCTGATCGTCTCGTTCCTGGCGCTTGTCCCCCGCGGCAAGGCGATTTTCACGAAGCTGGGGCAGGAGACGCTGTCGGTGTATATCCTGCACATCTTTTTATACCTGGCCAACCGCCAGTTTAAATGGTACCTGCTGTTCGATTCACCGGGCGGCATCGCGCTGCTGATCCTCATCGCCCTGGCGCTTACGGTGGTGTTCTCCCTGAAGCCCTTCACGCTGCCGTTCCACTGGCTGCAAAAGATTCAAGTGAGGTTAAAGAAATCAGCGGAAGGCTGAAAATCAGCCGTCTCCCCCCCTTGACGCGCCCCGTGAAACGTGCTACAATGTTCACACATTTGGGGAAAGAGGGATGCGTTTTGCGAAAGAAAAGAATGATCTCCGTCCTCCTGGCGCTGTGGATGCTCTGCGCGGCGCTGCTGGGCCTGGGCGCGGCGAAGCCCGCGGCAAAGGACTGCTGCCCCATCGTATTCGTGCACGGCCTGGGCGGCTGGGGCGAGGGCGCGCTCATGGACGCCGTGATGCCGCACTGGGGCATGATGGCGGGCAGCATGCGCAAGGAGCTCAACAGCGCGGGTTACGAGGCTTACGCCGCGTCCCTGGGGCCGGTGTCCAGCTCCTGGGACCGCGCGTGCGAGCTCTACGCCCAGCTGACCGGCGCGCGGGTGGACTACGGCGAGGCCCACGCGAAGAAGTACGGCCACGCCCGCTACGGCGAGACCTACAAGGCCCCCCTGGTCAAGGACTGGAGCGCGAAGAAGCCCATCGCGCTGCTGGGGCACAGCTTCGGCGGGGCGACGATACGCCTGTTCGCGCAGCTGTGCGAGCAGGGCAGCGCGGCGGAGAAGGCCGCGGGGCAGGAGAACCTCTCCCCGCTGTTCACTGGCAAGCTGAAGGGCCGCATCGTGGCCATCGTGACCCTGGCCGCCCCCCACAACGGCTCCACCGCCACGGAGCCCCCTGTCGTCGCGGAGGGCTCCATGGGGTCGAGCCTGCCGGGGCAGCTGATGATGATCCTGCGCATGGGGATGGTCCTGCCGCCCGTGGAGCGGGTATACCCCTTCCACGTGCAGCAATTCGGCTTCACCGCGGACGAATTCTACCGCAGCCCCGTGAGCACCTGGAAGGCCACGGAGGCCTACCTGGACCAGAAGGACTACTCGGCCTGGGAGCTGACCGTGGACGGCGCGAAGGAGCTCAATAAGACCATCCGCTGCCGGAAGGGGATCTACTACTTCAGCTACGCCGCGCAGGCCACCGAGCCCGACGCCCGGGGCAACCAGGTGCCCACCGACGCCGTCTGGAGCATGTTCACGGCCTCCAGCACCGCCATGGGCAAGAAGCGCCCGCCCTATACCACGCCCGGCGGCGTGCGCATCGACGACAGCTGGCTGCCCAACGACGGCCTGGTGAACCTCGTTTCCGCGCAATACCCCTTCGGGGAGCCGCACAGGCCCTACAACGCGAAGAAAATCGAGCGCGGCGTCTGGCAGGTGATGCCCACCGTCAAGGGCTACGACCACGTGGACTTCGGCGGCGGCTTCACCCCGGGCGGCGTGGAGGGCTACAAGGAATTTATCTTCGGCATCGCGAAGATGCTGGAGGGGCTGGATACGCCGTAAAAAACAACGCTGAAAGGGAGATATTATGAAGTCGTACACAAAACTCAGGAAGGCCCTCTGCCTGCTGCTGGCTATCGCGATGTTCTGCGCGGTCCTGCCCGTCGGCGCGCAGGCCGCCGGCTGCAATTGCAAGGACATCCCGCGCATCGGCCTGCCCGGCATAGGGGATACGCTGCTGCTGAACGCGGGCACGCCGGAGGAAACCGGGGTGGGCGTGGTGGATACCGACGCGCTGGTGGACGAGATCCTGCCCATCCTGGGGGATATCAGCGGCGCGGTGGCGCTGCGCAGCTGGGACAAGGCCGCCGACGCGTTCATCAAGCTGGCCTGGGGGATGCTCGGGCACATGCAGGTGGACGAAAAGGGCAAGAGCGTGCAGCCCATCACCGCCAAGCCCTGCGACGACCCCAAAACGCGCAATCATAAAGAAAAACAGAGCTTCAACTTCAAGTATGACTGGCGCATGGACCCCTGGGCCGTCGCCGCCGAGCTCAACGCCTACATTAAGCAGGTCAAGAAGGCCACGGGGCACAGCCAGGTGGCGCTCCTCGCCCACAGCGAGGGCAACCTGATCTGCATGGCGTATTTCGCCCGCTACGGCTACGGCGACGTCCACGACTACATCGCCAGCATGAGCGCGCACAACGGGCTCACCCTGGTGGGCGAGCTGTTCAACCGCAACGTGGAGCTGGGCTGCGCCCTCCTGCTGGAGCTCCTGCGCAGCTTCGGCGCCGCCTCGGGCGAAGGGGCCATGGAGCTGATGGGCCCCGCGGCCGACCTGCTGCAGACCACCGGCATCGCCGAACAGCTCGTGAAGCTGCTGGCCATTTTGCTGGAGCATGTGCAGGACAGGGTCTTCGACGAGGCGCTCATCCCGCTGGTGGTCCAGTGGCCCGCGCTGTGGGGCTTCGTGCCGCACGAGTACTACGAATCGGCCAAGGCGAAGCTCCTGGGGGGCGCGAAATACGCCGCCTTCCGGAAAATGATCGATAACATGCACTACAAGGCCGGCGCGGGCTATAAGGCCGATACGCTGATCAAAAACGCCGTGAAGGCGGGCGTGCGCGTGAGCATCATCGCCGGCTACGGCTTCCCCACCATGCCCTTCGCGCCCAACTCCGACATTGACGCAGATGGCTTGGTCGATACCAAGCGCGCCAGCTCCGGCGCCGCCACCCCGGGGCTGTTCAACACCTTCCCCGCGGGCTACAAGCAGAAGAAAAACGACGGCCACAACCACCTTTCGCCCGACGGCAAGATCGACGCCTCCACCTGCCTGCTGCCCGAGCAGACCTGGTTCATCCGCGGCCAGCTGCATTTCTCCGGGAACACCGGCGCGCTGCGGGAGGCCATCCTCAGCACCCCGGGCAAGCCCACCGTGCGCAACGTGAAGGGCTATCCGCAGTTCCTCAGCGCCGTATCCGACGGCGTGTTCGTGCCTAACGAGCCCGTGCCCGCCGCCGCCAAGCCCACATTGCTGGGCAGCGCCTGGGGCTTCAACAAAACCCTGGGCAAGGTGATCTGGGAGTCGATCGCCGGATAAAAAACTTGCAATCCGCCCGGGGATGTGCTATAATCATCCCCGGGCGGACATGGCGGAACTGGCAGACGCGCCGGTCTTAGGAGCCGGTGGGCAACCGTGTGGGTTCGAGTCCCACTGTCCGCACCACACGCACTAAATCCGAACCCATACCCGATCTTCGTGATTGGTGATGCGTTCGGATTTGTCGTTCGCTTCTAAAGCAAAGAGGCCCCGGCGGCGATGAATCTCGCCGCCGGGGCCTCCGTCTTGCCTTACCTGTCTTCCCAAATATCCTGTTCGGCTACCTGTCTGCCTCGTTCCAGCGTCTCCTTAACATCCACCTTTTCGGGCATGATGATCGCGTCCGTAATTTGCAGGATCAGCCGATTGAACGCTTTCTCTGTTTCTTCCAAGCTGGCGCTCTGTATCCAGCCCTGCATACGGGCCACATTCCGCAACCGGTCGAAGCTGGTTCCCATGTCGTAGATTTGCTGCATGAACTTCCAATACTCATCGGGTGGCTTTTCTCTCGGCTGGTTGCCATTGATCATGTGGCGAATATAAGTGGTTTTCGGCAAGCCCGATTTCTCGGCGTACTTGCACAGGCGTTCATACTCTTTTTCGGTAAATCGAATATGAAACGTAATTGGGTGGTTTCTCACGTTGTCGTCCTCCTCTGGGTTTTAGGGCTGCGCCCTAAAAAATTGTGTTTTGGCCCTGTGGGGCCACAAACACGATGCTTGCTACGTTAGTAGCAAGCCTGCGGTTGGGCACACAACCGCGTTGCTTGCTGT
>WQTL01000365.1 GCA_009786275.1 Bacillota bacterium
CAAACCCGAGACCAGCGCCATGGCCACCGAAAGGTCCGTCGACGGCTCGTCGAGCTTCAGCCCGCCGATGACGTTGATGTAGGTATCCATGTTGCCGAAGTGCCAGCCCGCGCGTTTTTCCAGCACGGCGATGAGCATGGCCGCCCGCGAACCGTCGATGCCGTTGCTCATGCGCCTGGGCGTGCCGTAGGCCGTGGGGCTCACCAGGCCCTGCACCTCGGCCAAGATGGGCCGCGAGCCCTCCATCACGCAGGCCACGCAGCTGCCCGAGACCCCCCTCGGCCGCCCGGCGATAAGCATCGCGCTGGGGTTCTCCACTTCGGCCAGACCCGTATCCTGCATCTCGAACACGCCAATCTCGTTGGTGGAGCCGTACCTGTTCTTCACCGCGCGCAGGATGCGATAGCTCAAATGGCGCTCGCCCTCGAAGTACAGCACGGCGTCCACGATGTGCTCGAGCACCTTCGGCCCGGCGATATTGCCGTCCTTATTGACATGCCCCACCAGGAACATGGGCACGCCCAGCTGCTTCGCCGTGCGCATGAGCAAATTGGTCGACTCCCGCACCTGTGTCACGCTGCCGGGCGAGGACGCGACGTCCGCCATGTTCATGGTCTGGATGGAATCGATGATCACCATGCCGGGCTTGTTGCTGCGCACATAATCGCAAATCGCGGCTGTATCCGTCTCGCACAGCACGGTGAGCTTGTCCGTCTTCACGCCCAATCGATCCGCCCGCAGCTTGAGCTGGTGCGGCGATTCCTCGCCCGAGACATACAGGATGGTGATATCCTGCCCCAGAAACTGGCATATTTGCAGCAGGATCGTCGATTTGCCGATGCCCGGGTCGCCGCCCAGCAGCACCACGGAGCCCTTCACCAGGCCGCCGCCCAGCACACGGTCCAGCTCCGCCAGGCCGGTGTGGTAGCGTATCGCGCTGTCGAATATGATGTCCTTCAACAGTTGCCCGGCGAGGCTCGGCCCTTTCTCGCCCGATTTGGCGGCTGCCTGCGGCCTGCGCACTTCCTCGGCCATGGAGTTCCACTCGCCGCAGCCGGGGCAGCAGCCGTTCCATTTGGGGGATTCAAAGCCGCACAGGGCGCAGACGTAGACGGTTTTGGCTTTGGGGGGCATGGGCGTCACTCCGTTCCAGATGTTAGACGTTAGATTTTAGACATTAGACTCTGTACGATAAACGCACTGCTCCAGGCTTCAGGCATCTAAAGTCTAAAATCTACTGTCTGAAGTCTAATATTCCTCCCGCAATCGCGAACGCAAGCCGGTTCTGGTACTCCTCGTCCTGCAATTTTTCGGCGTCCCCGGCGTTGGAGAGAAACCCGCATTCCACCAGTACGGCGGTCTTTTTCGCGTAATACAGCAGGTAGATGGAATCCCCGGAGGGCTTGATCTGCCGCGTGTTCTCAGGCTGCACCAGGCGCACGACGCTGCGCTGGATGGACTCCGCAAGCGCTGCGCTGTTCGGCGTGTTCTTCGAGTAGAACACCTGGGTGCCGTGCGCGCCGCTGCCCGGGAACTTGTTCATGTGGATGCTCACGAACAGGTCTTTGTCCCGCAGGGCCTCCTGCATGGCGAAGCGCTTGTGGATGTCGGTGGTCTTTCTGTCCCGCACGGTGGAGGCCGCCGCGTCGTGCAGGTCGCTGTCATCCGCGCGAGTAAGGATTGTCTGATAGCCCATGGCCCGCAGGAAGCTTTCGACCTTCAGCGTGATGGCCAGGTTGAGCTCCTTTTCCACCACGCCGCCCAGGCCCACCGCGCCGCCGTCCTCGCCGCCGTGGCCCGCGTCCAGCAGGATCACCGGGTCGGGGCAGATGGCGGGGCTCGCCGCCGCGCGGAAGGGCGCGTGCCGCACCAGTCCTATCCCCAGCGCCGTGAACACGCAGGCCGCGACGAGCGCGCCGGCAACGAAAAGCGCGTTCCTGAGCCGGAACCGGATGAAGATCATGTATCCATCCCCCCTCCTCAGCATGGATATGCCGGCGAGGGGTATACTAGACGCATGAACAAGAAGAAGCAAACGATTCTCAGCATCGCGGGCGGCGCGCTTGTGGGCGTCCTGAACGGCATGCTGGGCGCGGGGGGCGGCATGCTGGTGGTGCCGATGCTCAAAAAGCTCGGCCTGGAGCAAACCCGCGCCCACGCCACCGCCGTGGCGGTCATCTTCCCGTTGAGCGTGCTCAGCGCCGCGGCCTACCTTCTGCTGGGGCACTACGAGCTGGCACAGGCGGCGGCGTACCTGCTGCCGGGCGCGGCGGGGGCCCTTGCGGGCGGGCTGCTGCTGCCGAAAATCCCCGCCAAATGGCTGCGCAAACTTTTCGCCTGCTTCATGGTCTGGGCGGGCATACGGCTAATGCTTAATGCTTAATCCTTAATGCTGAATGAGAATGAAAGCATGACGGAACCGTGAATCGGAAAGGAGCATGAAGCATGAAGCATGAAGCATTCAACATGATAGCGGCTGCCGGGGCCGGAGCGCTGGGGGCCATGGGGATGGGCGGCGGCGGCATCCTGGTGATCTACCTCACCCTGGCCCTGGGGACGCCGCAATTGCAGGCCCAGGGGATCAACCTGCTGTTCTTCCTCCCCTGCGCGGCGATTTCGCTGGTCATCAACGGCCTGCGCCGCCTGGTGGACTGGAGGCGCGCCCTGTGGATCGCCCTGGGCGGCCTGCCCACGACGCTGTTAGGGCTCTGGATCGCCGGCAAAATCGAGATCAAATGGCTCGGGTGGATTTTCGCGGGGCTGCTGATTGTCATCGGGGGGAAGGAGCTGTTTTCCAAACAGGAAAATTAGAGCCTTAAGTATGTAGAGACGCATGGCAATGCGTCTCTACATGCTCATTTCCTGTCCAAATAGCTCTGCAATATAATCACCGCCGCCACGGCGTCGACGACACCCCGGCGGTCCTTCGCATTCACGCCCGCGCCGCCCAGGGATTGGTGCGCCATCGCGGAAGTGAAGCGCTCGTCCCACAGCTCCACAGTGAGGCCGTACTGCGCGCGTAAATAATCCGCCAGGGCCTCGCAGGCCAGGGCCTTGTCCCCTTTTGTGCCGTCCGTGCGCAGGGGGAGGCCGAGGACGAGCTTTTCGGCGCGCTTTTCCTCCGCGATTTCGAATAAGGCGGCGGCCAGCTTCCTGCGGCCCGTCTCGTTGATCACCTTCACGGGCGATGCGAGGATGCCCATGGAATCGCACACGGCCACCCCCGTGCGTTTTTCGCCGTAGTCGACGCCCAGCAAAATCACGGCTCCTCGCCCTCCGGCTCCGTGACGTCCGGAACGGTGGTGGCCGTGCGCCCCGGGACCGTGCCCCGCGGGGTTGCGCCGCCGCCCAGGAAGCGGTCGATCCAGTTGTTGATCGCGCCGCCCAGGCCGTTATCGGCGATGTGGCTGCTGGTGCACTCGCCGGGGATATTGCTGGTCCGGTACCAGCCGGTGGCCGTGTTGGGGCAGTTGTCCGTCGCCAGCTTCCCCGTCTGCGTGCAGTAGGATTTCGCCACCGCCTTGCTGGAGGCGGGGAACTTCTTCGAGGAATCCAGGCCGCCGTGGATGCGGTTGAATACCTCCATCCAGATCCGCGCGGAGGGGTTGGTCATATTGTCGCCCAGGTCGCTCGGCGTATCGTAGCCGAACCAGACGGAGCCCACATAATAGGGCGTGCCGCCCGAGAACCAGCGGTCCATGTTCTTGCTGGTGGTGCCGGTTTTGCCGAACTTGAGGAACTTGCCGATGTTCTTGGCGTTGTTGCCGCTGTAGTAGTTGTCCAGGGGCACGGTCCGCAGCAGCTCGTTCATCACCTTGGCCGTGTCCTCCGAGAAGGCGCGCTTCACCGTCTGCTTCTTCTCCAGTATCACGGTGTTGCCGGTGTTGTCCGTCACGCGGAAATAGCAGTAGGGCGAGTAGTAGGTGCCGCCGTTGCCGAACACCGCGTAGGCCGCGCATTCCTCCAGCGCGGAAAAGCCGTAGGTCATGGAGCCGACGGACATGGGCTCCAGGATGGGGTCGCGCTTGTCGTCCAGCTTGGCGAAGCCGAAGTGCTCCTTCAGGAAGTCGAAGGCCGCCCTGGCCTTGAGCGTATAATATACCGTGCGGGCCGAAACCGTGTTGATGGATTTTTCGATGGCCGTCTGCACGGTGACGTAAGCGCCGTTGCCCAGGGTGCCGTCCACGTTGTGGGGCCACATGTCGCCGTTATAGGCGATGGCCGAGTTCTCCGTCAGGGTGGACCAGTGGATCAGGTCCTTCTCTATGGCCGGGCCGTAGACCGCCAAGGGCTTGATGGTGGAGCCGGGCTGCCGCCAGCTCTGCGCCGCGCGGTTGAGGCTGCGGTTGCCGGGCTTCTGCCCCGCCCCGCCCACGATGCCCACCACGCGCCCCTCGTAGTCCATCACGGCCATGGCCGCGTGGATGGGGTTCTTCGCCGAGCCCTTGAGCTCCGAGAAGGTGGTGCGCTTGCTGAACACGTCCTCCATGCTCTTCTGGATGTCCATATCCACCGCGGCGAAAATCTTCAGCCCCCCGTAGTAGACCTTGCGCCAGGCCTCCGATTCGCTCATGTCGTACTGGCGCTTCAGGTCGCTGATCACGGTATCGATGATGAAGTCCACGTAGTAGTTGTTCACCTGCTCCGGCTGGGACTGCTGCGCGGCGGCGGGCTCCGCCTGGAACTCGATGGGGTAGGCCAGGGCCTCCTCGTATTCCTCCCGGGTGATCTTCCCCTGGTCGCGCATCTCCTTCAGGCAGTACTCCATGCGCTCGCGGTTGTTGTCCAGGTTTTTGATGGGGTCGTAGAAGGAGGGCGCCTTGGTGATGGAAGCCAGGGCCGCGCACTCCGCGATGTTCAGCTCGCTGACCTCCTTGCCGAAGTAGCGCTCCGCCCCGGTCTTCACGCCGTAGCAGCCCCGCCCGAGGTACAGCTCGTTGAGGTAGCCCTCCAGGATGGTGGTCTTGGCGTAGTTGCGCTCCATGTTCAGCGCGGTGAGGATCTCGCGGTATTTCCGCACGGCGGTGACGTCCTTCTCCTGCGTGACGTTCTTGATGAGCTGCTGCGTGATGGTGGAGGCCCCCTGCGTGAACTCGTAGGTGGTGATCACGGCCACGAAGCGCGTCCAGTCCACGCCCTTGTGGTCCCAGAAGCGCTTGTCCTCCAGGGCGACGTAGGCGTCGGCGATCAGGGGCATGCCGGTGGCCTCACGGGGCTCGCCCATGTTCTCCAGGTCCAGCCACATGCGGTTCTGCTCCCCGTGCAGCCGGGCGTATTCCACCGGCTGGCCGTTCTTATCGTTGGCGTAGATCACCGTGGTCTGCGCCCGGCTCTGCTTGGCCTCGTCCAGGTCGATCACGGGGTCGCCGCCCACCACCCGCATCACGTTGACGAAGAAGTAGCCCCCCACGAAAAAGGAGGTCAGGAAAATCACGAGGAACACCGCCAGCAGCGCGGTCGTGAGGCCGCGCACCGCCTTGCCGAAGGCGGAGCGTTTCTTCTTCTTCCTCATATTCCCCGGGTTCGTTTTTTTGGCCATGACGTGCCCCTTCTATGGTTATTCAAGTATAGTATGGGAAAAACAGGCGAGAATACTGATGAGGTGATTCCAATAAAACGAAAATTGACGTCCGCGGCCGCCCTTGCCCTGGTGATGGCCGTTCTCGCGCTGGGCCGGTATTTCCGCGATAGAACCCAAGCGCCGCAGCCCGTGCGGGAGAGCTCGGCAATCAGCGCCGCGCAGGAGGGCGAGCCCTTCCAGTTCCTGCTGAAGACGAAGAAGCAAAGCCTGGAGCTTTTCCACGTGCAGGACGGCGGCTGGCGCAAGCTCGCGGAATTCCCCATCGCCTTGAACGACCTGCCCGAGAGCGACCGGCGGCTGCTGCGCACCGGCCTTGCTTTGCGCGACGCCGAAGAGCTCCAACGCAGCCTGGAGGACTACTTGCCCAACTCCTGAACCAATGCTGAATGCTTAATTCTTAATGCTTAATTCATTCTTGCCAAGCTCCTGGTCTCTTCGGTAACTGGCGAGGACGGCTTGGCTTACCGCGTGCTCGAAGCCGTGTTCCCGCAGGGCGTTGATGCCCGCGATGGTGGTCCCCCCGGGGGAGCACACCCGGTCGATCAGCTCGTAGGGGTGCAGGCCGCTCTCGCGCACCAGCGCCGCGCTGCCGAAGACGGTCTGCGTCGCGATCTCCAGGGCCAGGGCCTTGGGGAGCCCCG
>WQTL01000366.1 GCA_009786275.1 Bacillota bacterium
TTCCCGGACGCCATCGCCGCCAAGGCCATGCCGAAGCTGGCGGCCTGCGGCGGCGTGCGCGCGCCCGCCTTCGACGGCACGGCCGCCGGGCTGACCGCCGCGATGGACCGCGCGGGCATCGGCCGCTGCGTGGTGGCCAACATCGCCACGAACCCACGGCAGCAGCGCCCGGTGAACGACTTCGCCATATCGCTGCTGGGGAATGGACGGTTCATCCCCTTCGGCTCGGTGCACCCGGATAGCCCGGATGCTTTGGACGAGCTGCTGCGGCTGAAAAATGCCGGTATCAAAGGGATCAAGCTGCACCCGGACTACCAGGCGTTTTTCGCGGACGAGCCGCGGGTCTTCCCCATCTACCGGGAGGCGGCGCGGCTGGGGCTGATTACGCTGTTCCACGCGGGGGTGGATATCGGCCTGTGCGACCCCGTGCGCTGCACGCCCGCGAGGCTGCGCGCCGCCCTGCCGCAGTTCGAAGGCGCGCCTGTGGTGGCCGCGCACTTCGGCGGGTACCTGCTCTGGCGGGAGGTCCTCGAGCAGCTGTGCAGGCGGGACGTCTGGTTCGATACGTCCTACTGCGCGGGTAAGATGCCGCCGCCCTGGGCCAGGGAGATCGTGGAGGCGCATGGGGCGGAGCGGATTCTCTTCGGTACGGACCTGCCCTGGGTAAACCCCCTGGACGAGATCGAATTCGCGCGCACGCTGAGCGGGGACGAAGAAATAGCCGGGGGCATCCTCGGCGGCAACGCGGCGAAATTACTGCAATGGGAGGGTTCGCAATGAGCATGTTCACCGGCATCCCCGCCGAGGGGCTGTTCCTGCTGTCGCGGAACAAATTCGAGGACTCCAAGGAGTTCTACGAGGCACACAAGGCGCGGCTGAAGGCCCTGGTCTTTACGCCGCTGCAAAATATCGCGGAGGACCTGGCGGCGGATTTCGCCAGGCTCGACCCGAGGATGAACCTCCTGCCCGGGCGCATGATTTCACGCGCGCGGCGGGATACGAGATTCACCAAGGAGAAGCACCTCTACCGCGACAACATCTGGATCACGTTCACGCGGCCCAAGGAGGAGCCCATGCTCTGGCCCTGCATGTGGTTCGAGGTCAAGCCGGAGCAGGGCGAGTGGAACGCGGGCGTGTGCATTTACGAGGCGCAGCCAGCTTATATGCAGTTTGTGCGGGCGCGCATACAGGACGACGCCGAGGGCTTTCTTTCCGCCGCCGGTGAGGCCATTGCCGCGGGCGCCGTGATGCAGCCCGAGGCCTTCAAGCGCGAGAAATACCCCGACGCGCCGGAAAATTTAAAACCCTACCTCAACGCGAAGGGGTTTATCTTTATGCATACGTCAAAAGACCTGGACCTGCTGGCAAAGCCCGCGCTGATTGACGAGCTGCGCAGGCTGTACGGGGCCTACGGGGCGATGTATCGATGGCTGCTGAAGGCGGCGGAGGGGTACTATGAAAAATGATATGCGGGAATTGACCTTCCTTTCCCGCGCCGATTTCCGCGCATGGCTGGCCGAAAACGCCGAAACCGGCGAGGGCGCGTGGCTCGTGTTCGGCAAAACAAAAGCGCTCCCCACGCTGAAGGCCGGCGAGGCCTTGGAGGAGGCGCTGTGCTTTGGCTGGATCGACGGGCAGATGAAGAGCGTGGACGAGACGAAGTATGTCAAGTATTTCGCGAAGCGCCGTGCGAAAAGCGTGTGGTCCGTCAAGAACAAAAAGCTCGCCGAGGCACTGCGCGAAAAAGGCATGATGACAGAGCTGGGCGAGCAAGCGATAGAAACTGCGAAAAGCAACGGCATGTGGGATGAGCGCACAGAGGAAGGCGAACAGGAGATGGTCGCGGCCTTTGCCGAAAAGCTGCGCGCTCACCCGCGGGCCCGCGAAAACTTCATGAAAATGCCGCCCTCGGCAAAGCTGGCCACGGCGAGATGGTATCACTCGCCGAAGAGTGAAGAGCTCAGGCAAAGGGAATTCCCAAAGATCGTCGAGGCCCTCGAAAACGGCTGGAAGCCAGGGATGTAAAAATGTAGAGACGCACGGCAGTGCGTCTCCCCCATGCAAAGCATATCGACAATAGGAGACGCACTGCCGTGCGTCTCTACACATTTAGACCCCCCTGTACATCAGCCCCTGCACCACGTGCTCCATGTAGTCCTCGCGGCCGGTGCGGGCCAGCAGGGTGCCCCGCTGCAGCGCGTGGGATTCCAGGGCCTGCAGGTCGGCGCGGTTTTCCAGCACGGAGCGGCCCATGCCCTGGTAGAACCCGCTGTAGCGCTCGCGCCGCAGTTGCTCCACGCGGCCGTCGAGCAGCACGCGCTGGGCCATCATCAGGCCGTAAGCGTAGGCGTCCATGTGGAGGATGCAGTGGATCACGTAGTCCTCCGGCGTGGCGCAGACCCGGTGCGGCACGTCCAGGATGATCCCGCCGGTGCGCAGCCCGCCGAAGCGCAGCAGCTCCAGCAGGGTGGGCACCGCCCGCACGAACAGGGCCTCGTAGGCCGCGGGCAGGGTGGGGGAGACCTCCAGCGCCCCCAGGCGGTCCACCTGGAGCAGCGCGCGCAGCTCGGAGCAGGGGGCGCCGTCGGGCAGGTCCACGCGGTAGGCGTTCTCCAGGCCGCCCTGGCGCAGGAAGGCGAGGGCCTGCGAGGCCGTGGGCCAGTAGGGCTCCCGGGAGGGCTTCGTGCCCGGGCGCACGCACAGCGCCCCGCCGTAGCCCAGCTCCGCCGCGTAGTTGCCCAGCATGGCCAGCATGCGCAGGAGGTTGTCCATCTCCAGGGCGTCGTTCACGCTGGGGTAGAAGCCGTCGCGGCACTCCTGCTCGCCCGTATAACAAAATTGCAGCGCCCCGAGCCGCCAAGCCAGCTCGAGGGCTTTTTTCGTCTGCGCCGCGGCGTAGGCGTAGATGTCCGCGGAATACGAGGTCGCCGCGCCGTAGCAGTAGCGCGGGTGGCCGCTCAGGTCGGCGGAGACCTGCAAAGCCCGCGCGCCGTAGGCCTCCTGCAGGCAGACGAGGGCCTCTGCGGCCTCGTCCATGCGGGCGTTGCTCTCGCGCAGGGTGGGGGCCTCCGGGGCCAGGGCGCGGTCGCGCAGCGTATAGAGCTGCAGACCCAGCTTGTGCATCAGCTCCATGGAGGCCATCAGGTAGTCCTGGCCCTCGTGGCCGAAGCGGGCCGCCGCGCCGACGGGCAGCGCGAAGCGCAGCTGCTCGCGCATGGGCTTGCCCGCCACCACGCGCTCCGGGTCGTAGAATCGGAAGGAAAACGGGTGGCTGGCGTAGCTCCCCTCGAACTGCACGGCGGGGATCCCGGAAAAATACTCTTTCACTTTTGACATCTCCCCAATTAAAGCCTGAAATGCGCCCCTCAAATCCTTAAGCGGATTAGTATATCACACAAAAAAATAAAAAGGAAGCTTTTCTTGCGAATAGGGAAAAAAAGGATTGCGGGATTGGCCGAAACGGGGTGAATACTAAAATCACCGCCTCAGTCGCCTGCGGCGACAGCTCCCCCAAGGGGGAGCCTTTTAAGGAGTGATTCGTATGAAACGCACAATGAGCCTGCTCACCGCGGTGATTATGGTCGGCTTCGGCAGCTTTTTCAACAGCCTGCGGCAGGGTTTCCGCCCTTCCGGGGAAGGCACCACCGCCCCGCCGCCCCCCGCGACCGCCGCGCCGTATATCCGCCCCGAGGGCGTGCACCCCGCGCCCGACGGCCGGGGCAAGCTGGTGGCGCTCACCTTTGACGACGGCCCCGGCGGCCCGGTGACGGAGCACATCCTGGATACGCTGGGGAAGGCGGGGGGCCGCGCGACCTTCTTTTGCCTGGGGGACCGCGCGGAGGAATACCAGGATATCCTCCGGCGCATAGCGGCCCAGGGCTGCGAGGTCGCCAGCCATTCCCATGCCCACGAGCGCCTGACCCGCCTGGGCGACAGCGCCCTGTGCAGGGATTTATCGCGGGCCGCCGCGGCCTTGGAGGAGTTCTCCGGCGCGGCGCCCAAGCTGCTGCGCCCGCCCTTCGGCGCGGTGAACGAGCGCATGCTCGGCAATGTGGATATGCCCGTCGTCCTGTGGAGCATCGACTCCGAGGACTGGCGCTACTGCGAGCTGCTGTGCAAGAACCGCTCCGAGGAGCGGCGCTGCGAGGATCTGCTCAAAGTCGTCAACAGCGTGCTGGAATACGTGCAGGACGGCGACATCGTTCTGATGCACGACCTGTACGCCTTCACGCAGGACGTGGCCGACACGGTCATCGCCGAGCTGCAGCACCAGGGCTGGAAAATGGTCACGGTCAGTGAGCTGTTCGCGGCCAAGGGGATAGAGCCCGCGCCGGGGGAGGTATACCACAGCGCGCGGTAGCGGGCAGCATAAAACAGGAGGCAGGCGCTTTGGGCCCCTGCCTCCCTTATTGCCTGGAAGTCCGCTTTATTTGCCGAAATTGAAGTATTCGGTCTCGTTGCCCAGGGGCACGAAGACGTCCATCGTGCCGCCGAGCACCTTCACCTCCACGTCCGTGTTGGCAAGGGTATAGGTCGATACCTTCGTGATGGCGCCCGTGGTTTTGTTCACGGTGGCGTCGATGTAGCAGCCGGTGTATTTGCAGGCGAACTTGGTGACGTCGATCATGCCGATGTCCGCCACGCCGTCCATGACCATGTGCGTATCGTAGACGCCCCGGTTGATCACCTTGCCGTGGATGGTGTTGGCCGTGCTCTCCGGCAGGACGGGCAGGTTTTCGTCGACGACCACGAGCTTGATCCGGTAGTTGCCGCTGCTTTCGGTGCAGCTGGCGCTCTTGATCCATTCGGGCTTGATCTCGCCCTTGGGCGGGAAGCCGTCGTGGTCGGAGCCTTTGGCCTTCACTGAGTCGTCGGACCACTTGGTAAACAGGTTCTGGATAATCGGGAAAACAAGCCTGACGGCGCCGTTGAGCAGGCCGCTGGAGGAGGAAATCTTATCCTTGTCGATGATGGTGCGGTCGTGCATGGTGTAGCCGGGCTTGTCGGCCTTCAGTTTCGTCACCGCCCCGTTGTAGTACGCCACGATCTCCGCCTTGGTCTTGGGCGCGCCCGTGGTGGCCTCCGCGGTGGTGGTTTCGCTCTGCGAGGGTTCCTCCGTGCTGGTTTCGGTGGTGGGTTCCCCGTCCCCCGTCACGATGACGTCAATGGTATCCGGCTCCGCGGTGCTCTCCTCCGTGGTTTCGGGGTCTGTGGGTTCGGGGGGCTTGTTGCCGTTGCAGGCCGCCAACGCGAACAGCAGCGCCGCGGCGGCGCCCAGCGCCAGGAGTCTCTTCAGGGTTTTTGCCAATACGAACACTCTCCTTCTATGTTGCTTTGGTTTCCATGCATCATTATAAACAAAAAATGGCCGCGCGTCAAGATGAAATCATGGAAAATTTTCAAACGGCCGCCCGCGGGCGGCGATGGAACCGGACTTGTTTTTACGACATATAATAAATCAGACTGCATATAAGGAGAAACCCCCGTGAACATAACGGAACAACGCGCGCTCTACCCCTGGGAAACGCAGCCCAGGGGCTGCGGGCAGCCCCTGGAGGACGCCGTGCCTTACCCCGCGCAGCCGCCGATTCCGGAGGCCCCCGCCTACGTGCTGGCCCGCGCCTTCCGGGAAACCCAGGTGACGCTGATGTGGGGCGAGGCCAAAGGCGCGGACGGCTACCTGGTCCTGCGGGGGGAGGGTCAAAATGGCCTCAAGCCCGTGGCGACGGCGGAGCAGGCCTCCTACATAGACGCCGGGGTGCGCCCCGGGAAAACATACCGCTATGCCGTGCGCGCCTACAACGAGCAGGGGCAGAGCGCCGCCACGCCCGCCGCCGGCGTGACCCTCCCTGACGCGGAGCCGAACCCGAATCCAGCGCCCATGCCGGAGCCGGAGACCCGCGATACGCATCCCGCCGCGCCGGAAGCGCCAAGCGATCTGCGCGCAACAATTCGCGGCACGCGCCTGGTGGAGCTGGAATGGCAGGAAAATCCGGGCGAGGACATAGAGTACCGGCTGTACCGAAGCGCCACGCCCTGGTGCAGCTACGGCCTTGTCGCCGAAACGAAGGACTGCCGCTTCTTCGACGCCGTGCCGGAGGCGGGCACGAAGTACTACTACTTCGCGCAGGCCGTGCGGGAGGGGCGCTCCAGCGGGGCCAGCGCCATGGCCGAGGCCCTCACCTTCCCCGCGCTGCCGCCCCCCGAGCCCCCCGAGCACCTGCGCGCCGCCCC
>WQTL01000367.1 GCA_009786275.1 Bacillota bacterium
CTGGTTCTATTGGAAGGGCCGCCCGCTCATCATGGCCTACCCCGACGCGCTGAAAAACAACGACGCCACGGACAAAGCCATCAAAAAATTCTTCACCTTCCGGCCCGCCAACCCCTCCTACACCGCGAAGGGCAAGCGGGGCCAATGGGGTTGGCTTGCGACGTATCCCCAGGCGGTTTACCGCAATTGGCTGGGCGTGCCGGAGCAGATGGCCGTAGGCGCGGCGCAGAACCACAGCGCCGCCCGGGGCCTCACCGCCATGAACGGCGAGAACGTCTTCGGCCGCACGTATACCTCCAAGGGCTATGACACCCGCGCGAACGCCGTGCGCCTGGGCGCGAATTTCGCCGAGCAGTGGGAATACGCGCTGAAGGTCGACCCGGAGTTCGTGTTCGTCACCGGCTTCAACGAGTGGGTGGCGGGGCGGCACGGCGAGTGGCAGGGCGTGGTCAACGCCTTCCCGGACGAATACAACGACGAATTCAGCCGGGATATCGAGCCCAGCAAGGGCGCTTTGGGCGACGACTATTACTACCAGCTGTGCGGTTACATCCGCCGCTACAAGGGGGTGCGGCCCACCCCGGTTTACCGCGCGGGCGATGAGGCCGTATACTACGCCTACACCGGCAACACCTTCGGCCGGGACGACATCGGCTACGGCGGCATCCGTTACACGGACGATACCGGGCGCAACGACATCACCCTGGCAAAGGTGAGCAGGGACGCAGACCATCTTGTGTTCACGGCGGAATGCGCGGAGGACCTCACGCCCGGCACGGATTCCGCGTGGATGCGGTTGTTCGTCGGCACGGGCGGCGGGCCCGCCTGGGAGGGCTTCCAATATGTCATAGGCCGCGAGACGCCCGGTGAGATAGAAAGGTCGAAGGGCGGCTGGGCGTGGGAGACCGTCGGCACGGCCGCGTACCGGGCCCAAGGCAACCGGCTTGAGCTGACCATCCCCAGGGCCCTGCTGGGGCTGAGCGGCGAGAGTTTCACCCTGCGATTCAAGTGGAGCGATAACATGCGGCACGACGGCGATGTGATGGACTTCTATCTCTACGGCGACACCGCGCCGCTGGGGCGGTTTTGCTGGGTGTACCGGGTGGGATGACAGGTACACTGATTTCCGTGTATCCTGCCATATCGTCTTAAAAAAGTCTTTGCTTTTTTTCCGCGTTATGTTATACTTGATTTCGCTTATATAAGGAAGGGGGAAGGGCTGCCGATGGCAAAAACGAGCGAAGCGACCCGTGCGAAACGCAAAGAAATCGCGCGCCATCCGGTGCAATGGTGGAAGGGCGCGGGCCTGCCCGAGGAACAGATCCGGCCCTGGGAGGGCGGCATCCAGCTGTTCGCGGAGATCCTGAAGGCCGTGATGGACCGCTTCGTGGGCCTGAAGGACTGGCTCTACATCGGTACCGGGAAGGGCAAGGTCGATCCGAACTGGAAGTCGGTGTCGCAGCTGATTACCACGTTGTGGGACGGCGCGAACGACCCCGTGATCGGCAGCTGGATGGACCGCAAGCGCTACGGCGCCGGGGTGCACCGCTGGGTGATGCGCTTCAACGCGGTCTACAGCCCCCTGAACATCCTGCTTCAGCTGTTCGGTTTCGCGCTTTCGCCCATGCGGCGTGTGGTCCAATGGACGCTGATGGGGCTGGCCGGCAGCGTGGTGAGCACGGCCAACGCCGTGAGCGAATCGAAAATCTGGGCGGGCATCACGCCGCACTCGGCGCAGCGGGGGATTGTCCAGCTGTGCAAATCCATCGGGCGCCAGATCGCGTCGCCCATCGCGTCGGTGGTCACGGTGCTCATGAGCCTGAAGGACGTGCTTGGGCTGACGGACTACCAGATCATCACCTGCTGCGCCCTCGTCATCGCGCCGCTGTCCATCCTCGGGCGCTGGCTGCCCTCCCACGCGGTCCAGCGCATCGATTTCAACGCGAAGGAGGCGGAAGCGGCCGAAACGCCGCCGAGCCTGCGCGAAAGCTTTGCCGTGGTGAAGCACAACCGGTGGTTCCTGATGTCCACCGCCCTGAAATTCGTCACCATGCTCTCGCCGGGCACGGACGAAAAGTACATGTACCGCTTCCTGCTGCCGAGGATGCATATCCGGGGCAAGGAGGTGGACGGCCTGTGGCTTTACAATCTGAAAGGTACCGTCATCGGCCTGCCGGCCATGCTGCTGCAGCCCTTCGCGCTGAAGTTCATCCAACTGTTCGGCGGCAATTTGAATATGAAGCGGGCCAAGGCCGTCACCCAGATCGTCACCAGCGCGGGCAAATTCCTGGTGGGCTACAAAAGCGTCCCGCGCCTGCTGATCATGTACGTTTTCGAGCTGCTGCAGGAGATCGTGGACAAATGGGACCCCGTGGCCGACGGGGTGATCCAATACCAGATGCTCGACTACGTGGAATGGAAAACCGGCCTGCGCAGCGAGGGCATGACCCTGGCCGTGAGCGGCTTCCTGGATAAGATCATCCGGCAGAACTCGGAGACGCTCATCGGCAACGCCTTCCTGCGTTGGACCGGTTTTCCGGGCGCGGATTTCCCGCTGGAGCAGCAGCCGGAGCGGTTTTTGAAGTCCATCTGGCCCCTGCTGCAATTCAAGCAATTCCTGACCGGCGCGGCCTGGCTGGGCGGCCTGCTTTGGTTCCGGTTCCCCATGGAGCCCGCGCAGGTGGAGGCAGATTTGATCGAGCGGCGGGCGCTGGCGCAAGAGATGAAAGAGCGGGGCGCATAGCGTATAGAATAAGAAGAGCCGCCCCGGCGCAAAACGCGCGGGGGCGGCATGTGCGCATATGCCTGCTACATCACCTGAATATTCTTATGCATCCCCGTGAGCGAGAAGATCACCCATTCGGCCACGTTGGCGGCATGGTCGCCGATGCGCTCGAAGTATTTGGCGATCATGATCAGATCGATGGCCTGGTCGCTGTGGTCGGCGTTCTGGCGGATGAGCTCCACCAAAACCTTCTTCACCTTCCGAAACAGGCCGTTGACCGCCTCGTCGCTGTCGATGACGCTGTGGGCCAGGTCCAGATCCTTTTTCACGAAGGCCTCGATGGTTTCCGCGACCATCCGCGCGGTGGCGTCGGCCAGCTGGGGGAAGTAGTCGCGCATCTCCACCACGGGCTGGCCGCTCAGGCGCAGCGTGATCTCGGAGATATCGGCCGCGTGGTCGCCGATGCGCTCGAGGTCCGTGGTGATCTTCAGCACGGAGGACACCAGCCGCAGGTCGCCGGCCACCGGCTGCTGCTGCATGATGATCTTCAGGCACATGCTTTCGATTTCCTTCTCCTGGTCGTCGATGTCGTCGTCCATGGCGATGGCGCTTTTCGCCAGCGCCGCGTCGCGCTCGGTCAGCGCGCGGTTGGCGTCGGCGATGGCCCGCTGCACCAGACCGCCCATCTCGACCAGGGAATCGTTCAGCTGCGCCAGCTGCTCGTCGAACTTCGCTCTCATTATCCAAACCTCCCGGTTATGTAGTCGCTGGTGCGCGGGTCGCGCGGGTTGGCGAAGACCTCGCCGTTCGGGCCCTCCTCGATGAGCCGCCCCGAGAGCAGGAAGGCCACCCTGTCGGCGACGCGCCCGGCCTGCTGCACGTTGTGCGGCGCGATGACGATGGTGTATTGCTGTTTCAGCAGGGTCAGGGAATCCTCGATCTTGGCGGTGGAGATGGGGTCCAGGCCGGAGCAGGGCCGGTCCAGGAGGATCACCTCCGGCTCCAGGGCCAGCATGCGCGCGATGCACAGGCGCTGCTGCTGCCCGCCGGAAAGGCGCATGGCCGGCGTGTGCTGCCGGTCCTTCACCTCGTCCCAGAGGGTGGCCTGCGTCAGGGCGCGCTCTGCGATTTCCTCCAGGATTTTTTTGCTCTTTTGGCCCTGCAGGCGCGGGCCGTAGGCGACGTTATCGAAGATGGACACCGGCAGGGGCGTGGGCACGTCGAAGACCATGCCCACCCGGCGGCGCAGCTGCGTGACGCTGACGTCCGCGCCGTGGACGCTTTTGCCGTCCAGCAGGATCTCGCCCTCCATGCGGGCCCCGGGGGTAAGCTCATACAGCCGGTTGAGCGCGCGCAGGGTGGTGGTGATGCCGCTGCCCCCCGGCCCGATCATCGCCAGGATCCCGTTGGCGGGGATGTCCAGGCTCAGGCCGAAGAGGGCCTGTTTTTTTTCATAGAAGAAATCCAGGCGGCGGATCGCCATTTTGGGCGGCAAAAAATCCCTCCTTACTTATTACCCTTCGCCACGAAGCGGTTCACCAGGGCGTTGGCCACCACGTTGATCAGGAAGATCAGCAGCACCAGCAGCGCGGCCGTGCCGTATGCGTTGGGCATGGAGATGCCCTCGTAAGCCAGGGTGTAGAAGTGCACCGCCATGGTCCGCGCGGAGGAGAACAGCGAGGCCGGCATGCGCAGGGCCGAGCCCGCCGTGAGGATCACCGCCGCGGTTTCGGCGATGCAGCGCCCCACGCTCAGGATGATCCCGTTGGCGATCCCCCGCAGCGCCGAGGGGAACACCGCCCGGGCGATGGTCTGCCACTTGGTGGCCCCCAGGGAAAAGCTCACCTCGCGGTAGCTGCGCGGCACGGTGCGGATGGCCTCCTCGGCGGTGCGGACGAGCGTGGGCAGGATCATGAAGGCGAGGGTCAGCCCGCCCGAGAGAATCGACCAGCCCATCTTCAAATAAACCACGAAAAAGAGGAAGCCGAACAGCCCGTAGACGATGGAAGGGATGCCCGCCAGGGATTCCGCGGAAAAGCGGATGATCCGCGTCACCGCGCCCTCCTTGGTGTATTCCGCGAGGTAAAATGCCGTGCCGACGCCGAAGGGGATGGCGATGGCCACGGCCACCGCCGTGAGCAGCAGCGTGCCCACAATCGTGGAGGCGATGCCGCCCGCGCGCCCCATGTCCCGGGCGGGCGCGGTGAGAAACTCCCAGCTGAGCACGGGCAGACCCTTGATCAGCACGTGCGCGATAATGAACAGCAGCACCCCCATCACCAGGAGCGCCGCGCCCCAGATGACCGCGCGGGCCAGTTTTTCGCGGCGTCTCGCTTTCTTCATTTGTGTTTTTTCTCCCGTGTGATGAATTGCGCCGCGGAGTTGAGCAGCATGATGATCACGAACAGCACGATGCCCGTGGCGAACAACGCCTGTTGGTGCTCCCCGGCGGCGTAGCCCATCTCGATGCCGATGTTGGTGGTCAGGGTGCGCACGGGGTCCAGAATCGAGTGCGGGAGGGCCACGGCGTTGCCCAGCACCATGATCACCGCCATGGTCTCGCCGATGGCCCGGCCCAGCCCCAAAATCACCGCCGCCACGATCCCCGACTTCGAGGCCGGCAGCAGCACGGACTTGATGGCCTGCCAGTGGGTCATCCCCAGCGCGAGCGCGCCCTCTTTATACTGCCGGGGCAGCGCCAGCAGCGACACCTCGGAGATGCTGATGACCGTGGGCAGGATCATGATCCCCAGGATGACCGAGCCCGCCAGGATGCTCAGGCCCGGCCCGCCCAGGTGGTCGCGGATGAGCGGCACGACGAACAGCAGGCCCCAGAAGCCGTACACCACCGAGGGGATGCCCGCCAGCAGCTGGATGGCCGGCCGGAAGATGTTGCGCAGGGGCGCGGGGGCGAATTCCGCCAAAAAGATGGCGCAGCAGATGCCCACCGGCACGCCCGCCAGCGCGGCCCCCAGCGTCACCGACACCGAGCCCACGATCATGGGGAAGATGCCGAATTCGCCCCGGCCGGGCGCCCACCTCATGCCGAAGATGAACTTGAACAGCCCCACGCTGCGGATCACCGGCAGGCCTTTGACCAGGATGAACAGGGTGATGAGCGCCAGCGCCGCGATGGACGAGACCGCCAGGGCGAAAAAGACGCGCCCGGAGAGCTTTTCGCGGAAAGTTTTCATCATCCCGTCACCAACCCTTCGGCATCAAGGATTCTCCTGCCCTCCGGCGAGAGCACGAATTGAATAAATTCCATCGCCAGCCCCTGAGGCTCCTCCTTCGCCACAAAGAGAAACGGCCGGAACAGCGCGTAATCGCCGCGCACCACGTTCTCCCGGGTGGCGGCCACGCCCTGCAGGCGCAGCGCCTTCACGGGCTTTTCGCCCTCCTCCACCAGCCCCAGGGAGATAAAGCCGACGGCGTCGCGGTCGTCGGACACCAGCTGCCGCACCGCGCCGTTACTGGCCTGCACGATGGCCCCGGGGCTGATCTCGCGGCCCCCCATCACCAGGTCCTCG
>WQTL01000368.1 GCA_009786275.1 Bacillota bacterium
CGACGGCAAGAAAAAAGAGGTGGAGCGCAAGCTCTTCCCCGGCTACGTGTTCGTGAAGATCGCCGTGGAGTTCGACGACGACGACATGCCCAAAATCACCGACGAGTGCTGGTGGCTGGTGCGCAACGTGCGCGGGGTCACGGGCTTCGTGGGCCCGGATAACCGCCCCGCCCCCCTCGAAGAGGAAAAAGTGATCGAGATGGGCGTGGAGGAGCGCCGTACGGAGGTCAGCTACCAGGTCGGCGACACCGTCAACATCATCCACCCGAACTTCGAGGGCTTCACCGGCCGCGTGGAGTCCATCAACACCGAGCAGGGCACCGTCAAAATCGCCATCACCGCCCTCTTCGGCAAGGAGACCATCACGGAACTGGCCATGGATTGGGTCGAACCAATCGACTAGACAGTAGATTTTAGACTTAAGATTTTAGACCTTAGGCTTTAGACGCGTTTGATGGGCCAGCCTGTCAATGCCTAAATATCTAATGTCTAATATCTAACGTCTAATGTCTGTGGGAGGAACGCGCAGCGTTCCGCCACTACCACATTTATTAGGAGGAAATCATGGCGCAAAAAGTAGTCGGCTATGTCAAGCTGCAAATCCCCGCCGGGAAAGCGACCCCGGCGCCCCCGGTCGGCCCCGCGCTGGGGCAATACGGCGTGAACATCCCGGGCTTCACCAAGGAGTTCAACGAGCGCACGAAGAACGACATCGGGCTGATTATCCCCGTGGTGATCACCGTGTATTCGGACCGCACGTTCAGCTTCGTCACCAAGACCCCCCCCGCCGCCGTGCTGATCAAAAAGGCCTGCGGTATCGAGAGCGGCTCGGGCGTGCCAAACCGCACGAAGGTCTCCTCCATCACAACGGCGCAGGTGCGCCAAATCGCCGAACAGAAGATGCCTGACCTCAACGCCGGGAGCGTGGAAGCCGCGATGCGCATGGTCGCGGGCACCGCGCGCAGCATGGGCGTTGAGGTAAAAGACTGAAGAAGGGAGAATAGAACAGTATGAAACACGGCAAGAAATACCAGGAAGCGCTGAAGCTCGTGGACCGCGCGAAATTCTATGATCCCGACGAAGCTTTGGGCGCCGCGATCAAGACCGCCGTCGCCAAGTTCGACGAGACCATCGAGGTCCACGTCAAGCTGGGTGTCGATTCCCGCCATGCCGACCAGCAGGTCCGCGGCGCGGTGGTGCTGCCCAACGGCACGGGCCGCCGGGTGCGCGTGGCCGTTTTCGCCAAGGGCGACGACGCCAAAGCCGCCGAGGCCGCCGGCGCCGAGATCGTCGGCGCGGAGGATTTGGTCGCCCGCATCCAGGGCGAGGGCTTCATGGAGTTCGACGTGGCAGTGGCCGCGCCCAACATGATGGGCTTGGTGGGCCGCCTGGGCAAAATCCTCGGCCCGCGCGGCCTGATGCCCAGCCCCAAGGCCGGCACCGTCACCCCCAACGTGGCCCAGGCCGTCATCGACGCCAAGGCCGGCAAGATCGAGTACCGCCTGGACAAGACCAACATCATCCACTGCCCCATCGGCAAGGCCTCCTTCGGGGTCGAAAAGCTCCAGGAGAACTTCACAGCCCTGCTGGACGCCATCATCAAGGCGAAGCCCGCGGCCGCCAAGGGCCAGTATGTCCGCTCCTGCACCGTGGCGGCCACCATGGGGCCGGGCGTGCGCATCAACCCCGCGAAGGTCGTTTAACTGTAGGGGCGGCATTTTTGCCGCCCGCCCTATGAAAACCAACGCGCCTGCCCGACGAAGGGCGGGCGCGTTGGTTTTCTTGCATGCTTTTGCCGTTCTCGCCTAATTCCCCGCCCCCTTCGCTCGCGGGGGGGATGCCGCCGTTAAGGCCAGCGCACTATGGTAGGGGACGGCCTTAAAATAAAGCTATTTGCTTGGGACGTCCGGAGGCCGTCCTCTGCATGCGCGTTAATCGTCGGTTACTTCACGTAACCGCAAAACTACTCGCCCCTATGCATATCCGCCCGCCTTCCCGCCAAAAATAGCATCAGACGGGGAAAACAGGGAAAGCGGGGGAACCGGCGTGATCAAGGGCGTCAACCACAGGGTGATCGAGGTCATGGACAGCGGCTGCGAATACTTCGAGCGGGTGATCTTCTTCGTCAAGCCGGAGTACTCCGCGCTGAGCGAGGGCACGCTGCGCGACCGCGCGCGCGCCGTGGCCGGCAACACCAGCGCCCCGCCCCCCAGCAAAATCAGCCAGGCCAGGCTCATGACCGCGGGGGCGCTGCTGGCCGCCGCGGGGCTCGGCGCGGCCATCGCTTTCACGCTGCAATTCTTTTTGAAATAAATTCTTGCATTCCTGCGGGGGTTGTGTTAAAATATTATAATTATAGCGTGGCAACTTATGCGCCGCGCGAATACCATGCCAGTAGACATAATCGCAAAAACAGGAGGAAGAAGCAATGGCGGAATTTACGTATGAAATCGTGGAGGAGCTGGGCGTGCTCAGCGAGACCGCGCGCGGCTGGACCAAGGAGTTCAACCTGATCTCCTGGAACAAGCGCGAGCCCAAGTACGACATCCGCGAGTGGGCCCCCGAGCACGAGAAGATGGGCAAGGGCGTCACCTTGAGCGGCGACGAGACGGCGGAGCTCAAGCGCCTGCTGGCGGGCATCGACTTCGATTCGACGGAATGAGGGAAACATGACGGCGAAACGGGCCAAAAAAATCATAACCTGGATCGTCGTGGGCGGGATGCTGGGCATCTTCCTGTTCGACGGCCTTTCCGTGCTGCTCAGCGGCGCCTGGGAGAAGCGCTGGCCCGTCCTGCGCGCCGACCCCGCCGGGGAGGAAACCGCGGGGCGTATCCATTTCCTCAACACGGATAACTCCGACTGCATCCTGCTGGAAAGCGGCGGGCACTTCGCCTTGGTCGACAGCGGCTGGGGCAGCGACAACCCCAACAAGAAATCCCGCCGCCCCGGCTGCGAACAGCGCGTGCTGGACTACCTCAAGCGCGTGTGCGCCGGGCCGGACGGCAGTGTGACGCTGGATTTCGTGCTGCCCACGCATTTCCACTACGACCACGCGGGCGGGTTCCCGCGGATTTTGGCGGACCCGGCGGTGCGGGTCGGCACGGTCTACTTACGCCCGCTGACCACGGGGAACCAGAAGGAGTACGAGCTGGAGGACTGGGGCATCGGGGAGATTCACCGGCGCATCGGGGAGGCCGCGGCGGCCCGGGGCTTGCGCGTGGAGACCGTTTTGCCGGACAAGCCCTTCGCCTTGGGGAACATGACCCTGCGGCTGCTCAACCTGGACAGCTACGAAAACCCCAAGCTGCGGGGGGAGAACGACAACTCCGTCGTCGTGCTGGTCGAGTGCGCGGGGGTACGCACCCTGCTGTGCGGGGACATCACCGCCACGCACGGGCTGGAAAAGGAGATTGGCCGGGCGGCCGGCCCGGTGGACGTGATGAAGCTGCCGCACCACGGCTACGCCATGAGCAGCTCCATCCCCCTGCTGCGAAACACCCGGCCGAAGCTGGCCGTGGTGACCAACGGCATCGGGCAGGTTTATCCCAATGTGCGGTGGAATCTGGCCTTTTACGCGCGCACGTCCCTGTACTCCAGCGTGCGCGAAAACGGCGTTTCTGTGAGCTTTTCCCCCGAAGGAAAGATATGGGTGACGGGAAACCTGCATGTCCTATAACTGGCGAAAAAAGTACGCATTCTTTCCTGATAATGACAAATTCCTGTAACTGGTTAATAACTCGGTGGATAATGTGGATAACGATTCTCCTTAACGCCCAAAAACCGGCCTTCAAATTGACCGAAACTTGTAAATACCTGTGAAATTTAGCGGACTGAGGTGCCAAATCATGCCGGATGCCCACCAGCGCGCCGCCGCCTTAGCGGCCGCGATTTTTGAATCCCCGCTGAAATCCCCTGCAGAATGGGAGAAGAAATTCCACCCGCGCGCGCTGCCGGAGGGGGCGGCTGTCACGCGCTTCGCGCCGAGCCCCACCGGCTTCTTACATATCGGAAATTTGCTGGGCGCGTTCGTGGACCGCCTGCTGGCCGACCGGAGCGGCGGCGTGTTCCTCCTGCGCCTGGAGGACACGGATAAAAAGCGCGAGGCGGAGGACGGCGTGTCGGGCATCGTGCGCGACATGCGGGATTTCGGCATTGGCATAGACGAGGGCGTCGTCGGCTTCGGGCGGGAAAAGGGGGACTACGGGCCCTACACGCAGAGCCAAAGAAAAGAGATCTACCATACCTACGCGAAAGCGCTCGTGGAGCAGGGGCTGGCCTACCCGTGCTTTTGCTCCGCCGGGGAGTTGGACGCGCTGCGCGGCACGCAGGAAAGCGAGGGCGTGAACAAAGGCTATTACGGCAAGTGGGCCAAGTGCCGGGATTTATCTATCGAGGAGCAAATAAGGCGCGTACAGGCCGGGGAGGCGTATACCTTGCGCCTGCGCTCGCCGGGGGACGCAAGCCGCAAGATCGTCGTGCAGGACCTCATACGCGGCAAGCTGGAACTGCCCGAATACGACATGGACGTGGTGCTGCTGAAGTCCGACGGGATTCCGACCTACAACTTTGCCCACGTGGTGGACGACCATCTCATGCGCGTGACGCACGCCGTGCGCGGGGATGAGTTCCTGGCTACACTGCCGCTGCACGCGCAATTGTTCCGGCTGCTGGGCTTCAAAATGCCGAAATACGCGCACATCGCCCCCATGATGCGCCTGGACGCCGAGACCGGCGGCAAGCGCAAGCTCAGCAAGCGCAAGGATCCGGAGGCCGCCGTGAGCGCCCTGGTGCGCGCGGGGGTCCCCAACGCGGCGCTGCACGAATACCTGGCGACGGTGCTCAACTCCAACTTTGAGGATTGGCGGCGGGCGAACCCCGGCGCGCCGCTGTCGGAGTTCCCGTTCTCATTGAAGAAAATGCCGCCCAGCGGCGCGCTGTTCGATCCGCAGAAGCTGGAGGACGTGAGCAAGACGGTGATTTCCCGCATGGGCGCGGAAGAGGTCTATGAGCAGGCCCTCGCTTGGGCGGGTGCGTACGACCATGAATTGCATGACCTGATGCTGGCCGATGAAGCCTATACTGTGGCTATGTTTGGCATCGACAGGGGGGGCAAGAAGCCGCGCAAGGATATCGCCCGGTGGGGGCAGGCGCGCGAGGCGTTTTCGTATTTCTTCGATGAATTGTTCGAGCCGCAGATCACAGACAAACCTGAAATTCTGAAAGCCTATTTAGATATTTATTCTGTTGACGACGACAAGGACGCCTGGTTCGCGAAGATGAAGTCCATCTGCGAGGGCCTGGGCTATTGCCCCGACGTGAAGGCATACAAGGCCGCGCCGGAGCAATGGAAGGGCCATGTGGGGGATGTTTCGGGCGCTATTAGAATTGCCGTCACCGGGCGGGCGAATACGCCGGATCTGTGGGCGGTGATGGGAGTGCTGGGGGAGGCACGGGTGAGGGCAAGGCTGACGCGGCTGCCCACAGCCGTCCCTACAGGTTGCGCGTGATACCATATTGACATAAAGAAAGAAGGGCATCCCAATGAAGACAACCAAACGCGTACTCGGCATCGTGCTGGCCCTGTTGCTGGGGCTGGCGCTGTTCGCGCCCATGGCCATGGCGGCGGAAAGCAAGGCGAACCTGTTCACCCAACGCATGCCCGCCTCCACCATGACGAAAAGCGGCAAGACCATCACCCTCGCGCCCGTGGCGAAAGTCCCTGCGGGCGTCAGCGCGGCGATGAACTACCAATGGTACACCAAGGACTGGAACGACGGCGGCGGCAAGTGGGTGCCCGTGAAGGGCGCGACAGGGCCGTCGCTCACGCTGAGCTTCACCGTGGGCCTGAGCGGCGCGGGACGCCCGTATGTCTACAAGCCCTACTACCTGCGGGCGTGGTACAATGCGGGCGGCACGGTCGTCTACGACAACGACTACACGACCGTGGGCTACTACATGACGCTTTCGGACAGCTTCGAGGCCGCCAACCTTTCTACGGAGCTGGCCGGCGGGGCGCAGGCCTTCCTCAAGCCCCTGGTGTATCCCGTGACGATACCGACCTGGATTCTGTTCGGGAACGCGGTTTGGCCGGCGACGCTGGTATCGACGGCGGCTTCGGCGATCGGCGGGTAACTCTAATGAAAGAAGGGAATCACATGAAAACAACCAAACGAATTCTTGGCATTTTGCTGGTCCTGGCGCTGGGGATGGCGCTGTTCGCGCCCATGGCGCAGGGGCTCATCAGCTCCACGCAGATCATCAATCCGGGCTTC
>WQTL01000369.1 GCA_009786275.1 Bacillota bacterium
CCAGTGAGCAACGTCGCCGCAGGTGACGCTTGCGAACGTTTGGGGGAGATGTCGCGTAGCCGCCGTAGAGCGGCGTAGTGCGACAGAGGGGGTGTAAAAAGAAGCGCAACAAAACATTTGCATTTCCCCGCAAACCGTGCTATACTATTAAAAAATAATTGCTACAAGGAGGCACAGATGGCCAGATTCATCACCTCCGCCTTCGCGGACGAGGCGGCGCAGGATCTTTCGGCGCAGATCGCGGCGTGCAAAGCAAACGGCATCTCGGCAATCGAGATGCGGGGCGTCAACGGGGAGAACGTCTCGGACATCACCCCGGCGCAGGCAAAGGAGTTCAAGCGGCAGCTGGACGCGGCGGACATCGCGGTGTCGTCCATCGGCTCGCGCTACGGCAAATGCGACTTCGATTTCGAGGAGTTCAAGCAGACCGTGGAGGTCGCGAACATCCTGGAGGCGCAGTACATCCGCATGTTCAGCTTCTACGGCGGCACGCGGGAGGAGCGCTTCGGCTGGGTGAAGCAGATGGCCGACTACGCGGCCTCCCAGGGCGTGAAGTGCTGCCACGAGAACGAGAGCCATATCTACGGCGAATCCCCCGAGGCCTGCAAGGAGCTGCTGGACTTCTGCGGCGAGAACCTCGGCTGCGTGTTCGATTTCGCGAACTTCCTGGGCTGCGGCTACGACACCATGGCGGCCTACGAGCTCCTCAAGCCCTACATCACGTATTTCCACGTCAAGGACTACTGCACGGATTGGAAGCAGACCGTGCCCGCGGGCTGGGGCGCGGGCCGCATCGCAGAGATCCTCGCCGACTTCGACGAGTCCACCTACGGCAACGTGTGGCTTTCGATTGAGCCCCACCTGAAGGTCTTCGACGGCATGGACGCCTTCGACCCCGAGACGAAGAAAAAGCTGGAGGAGAAGCAGGCCTACGCCACCCATGAGGAATCCTTCAAGGCGGCGGCGGACGCCCTGCACGAGGTCATCGCGCAGGCGCAGCCCGTGGCTGTGGGGATCGTCGGCTTCGGCGGCATGGGCAGCGGGCATATGCGCAACTACCTCAGCGGGCAGAACAAGGGCATGCGCTTCGTGGCCGCGGCGGATATCGACCCCGGCCGCCTGGAGGCCGCGCAGGAGTGCCTGCCCGGCATCGCGGTCTACGGCAGCGCCGAGGCGCTCATCGCCGGGGGGCTGTGCAACGCCATCGTCATCGCCACGCCCCACTATTTCCACCCGCCCATCGCCATCAAGGCCCTGGAGGCCGGGCTGCACGTGCTCACCGAGAAGCCCGCGGGGGTCTACACCAAGCAGGTGCGGGAGATGAACGAGGCCGCCGCGAAGTCCGGCAAAATCTTCGCCATCATGTATAACCAGCGCTCCTCGCCCGCGCACCAGAAGATACGAGAGATCATGCAAAGCGGCGCGTACGGCGAGGTCAAGCGCGTGGTGTGGATCATCACCAACTGGTACCGCACACAGGCCTACTACAACTCCGGCGGGTGGCGCGCCACCTGGTCGGGCGAGGGCGGCGGCGTGCTGATCAACCAGGATCCCCACCAGCTGGACCTGTGGCAGTGGTTCTGCGGCATGCCCAATAAGATCACCGCCAACTGTTACGAGGGCAAGTGGCACGACATCGAGGTGGAGGACGACGTGACCATCTACGCCGAGTACCCCAACGGGGCCACCGGCCTGTTCGTCACCACCACGGGCGAGGCCGAGGGCACCAACCGCCTGGAAATCGACATGGACAGGGGCAAGCTCATCTTCGAGGGCGGCAAGATCACCCTCAAGGAATTCAGCTGCTCCACGAAGGAGCACATCTTCGGCTCCGGCGAGGGCTTCGGCAAAATCCGGAGCGAGACGCGGGTGATCGAGACCGGCGGCAACCCCGTCTCCGACCACGCCATGGTCTCCAACGCCTTCATCCGGGCCGTCCGGAACAACGACCCGGGCCTGCTCTACGCCCGGGGCGAGGAGGGCATCAACGGGCTGAGCATCTCCAACGCCGCGCACCTTTCCGCCTGGCTGGGCCGCCCCGTGGAGCTGCCCGTGGACGAGGACCTCTACTGGGCCGAGCTGCAAAAGAAAATCGCGGGCTCCAAAGCGAAGGCCGAAGCGGCGCAGGGCGTCACGATGGACCTGAGCAAGAGCTTCAGCGGAACATGATATAGAGATCGATGTAGGGGGCGGCGTCCCCGACGCCCCAGGATATTTTAGCCTAGGGATGTCCGGAGGCCGTCCCCTACAAACAGGTGAAACATATGACCTTCCTCTTCGACCTCTTTTTCACCCTCGTGACCTCCCAGACCCACGTATCCGACCACGAGATAACGATCCTGGGCATCTCCTGGGCCCAGTGGGAGCGCTGCGTGCAGGAAAGCGGCGCTTACCTCGGCCGCGTGACGGCGCCCAAGGAGATCCTGCGGGAGATCGTGCGCTGTTCGGGCAGAACGGTCAGCGAGGAGGACCTGCGGCGGATGTGCGGGCGGCGCATCCTGCGGGTGTGGGACATCGTGACCGGGGTGGAGCCCGAAATCCTCGATACCCTGCGTGCCCTCAAGGCGCGCGGGGATCGGCTTTGCCTTGTCAGCAACGCCGATACCATCGACGCGCTGCCCTGGACGGCCACGCCCCTGGCCCCGCTGTTCGACCACGCGGTCTTCTCCTGCGACGTGCATCTGCAGAAGCCCGACCCGGAGATTTACCTGTTGGCGGCCAGGCGCATGGGCGCGCGCCCGGAGGCTTGCGTATTCGTGGGCGACGGCGGCTCCAACGAGCTGGCCGGGGCCAAGGCCGTGGGCATGCGCACGGTGCAGGCCCGCCATTTCCTCCAAAGGGACGCGCTGGGCGCGGACGATACGATCGACCGGTTCGAGGATATTTTGGACATCCGGTGAGGGGGAGAAAATGAACGAGGAATCCAAAGCGAAGGTCCGTTACGCGTTTCAACACCCCGTCCGATGGCTGCGGGGGGACGGCCTGCCGCCCGAGAACATCACGCCCTTCGAGAAGGCCACGCAGCTGCTCTCGCGGGGCTTAAGCGGGTTCATGAACGGGTTCACGGAGACGAAGAAACGCAATTTCCTTTACTTCGGCACGGGCGAGGGCAAGGTGACGCCCGCCATGACGAGCATCACCGGGGTGATCGCCTCCACCTGGGACGCCGTCAACGACCCGCTGGTGGGCTCCTACATGGACGCCCATCCCTGGAAAATGCGAACGCACATCCGGCTCATGCGCGTCAGCGCCGCGATCGGGCCGTTTTTCTCCCTGTTCAACATGCTCAACCTGGGGCTCTCCCCGTGGACACGCGCGATCCTCTGGCTGCTGACGGGGGTTTTCACGGAGACCCTGGGCACGTTCAGCGGCGTATCGGGCACCAAATTCACGGCGGGGGTCACCCCCTACACGCGTGAGCGCAGGAAGCTGCAAAACTGGAACAATATAGGCCGGTTCATGGGCTCCGCGCTTTCCGCCATACCGATGCTCCTCATGGGCCTGCGGGACGTGCTGGGCATCACGGACTACCAGATCTTCCTCGTCGGCGGGCTGATCACGCTGCCCTTCGCGCTGACAGGCAACCTGCTGCCCAGCTTCATGCGCCAGCGCGTGGAGTTCCCCGCCAAGCCCCAGGAGGACAAATACCCGGGCGAGCGGCCCCTGAAGAGGGCCTGGTTTTTCATCAGGGATACGGCGCGGGACGTGGCGTACAGCTTTTCCATCATGCGGCACAACGGCTGGTTTATCCGCAACATCATCGCCGGGTTCATCACGGTCTTCACCCCCAGCATCGACAGCATGTATTTCTACCGCTTCCTCGTGCAGCCCATCAAAATTTTCGGCAAGGAGTTCAAGGGCGAGGGCATCTTCTCCCTGAAGAACTCCACCATCACCATCCCCGGCACCCTGCTGATGCCCTTCGCGCAAAGCGCCATCCGGCGGGCGGGGGGCGAGAAGAACATGGTGCTGGTCAACCATGCCACGAAGATCGTCACCTACCTGCTGCGCTACCTGGTGGGCTACAAAACCTTCCCGCGGCTGCTGTTCATGTACCTGATGGAGATGATCGAGGACATCCCCCACCACTGGGTGTCCGTGGCCAGCGGGGTGATCGATTACCAGATGTTCGACTACGTGGAGTGGAAAACCGGCGTGCGCAGCGAGGGGGTCTCCATGGCCGTCACCGCCATGACCGCCAAGCTGGTGACCAACAACGTGGGCCAGGTGGTCAACAACGCGATGATGCAGTGGAGCGGCTTTTTGGGCACCACGGACAAGGACGGCCACGAGCTGACCGCCGCAGACCAGCCCAAACGCTTCCTCGATATCGTCTGGCCGCTGATCTGCCTGTGCCCGGTATTCGACGAGACGGTATATCTGCTGCTCCGGGCCTTCTGGAAGCCGCCGGCCCACCAGGAACAGATGGAGGCCGAGCTGGTGGAGCGCCGGGCCCTGGCGAAAAAGCTGGCGGAAGAGGAGGGGCGCGCATGACGGCCGTGACGGAAGGGGCGCCGCAAAACGGCGCGGAGGACCTCACACAGCAGACCAAGTACGTCAGCTTCAAGGAGCAGATGGCCTTCAACCTCAGCGCGTTTTTCCGGGACATGTCCTATGCCGTCATGGGCATGGCCAACTATTTCTATATGGACGTGCTGGGCCTGGAGGGCTTCAAGCTGGCCTTTTTGCAGTGGGCGCAGAAGCTCTGGGACGGCATCAACGACCCCATCATGGGCGCGTATTTCGACCGCCGCACCTATACGGACGAAAAGGCGCGGCGCTTTTTCAAGACCACGGGCGTGCCCATCGCCGTCCTGCTGGTGCTGATGTTCTCCCCCTTCCGCTTCAGCGGCACGGAGAACACGGACACCTGGCTGCGCATGATTTTCATCCTGCTGTGCTATATCCCCTTTGAGGCCATGCACACCATCAACGGCACGGCCTTCATGAGCTACTACAACTCCATCACGCCCAACATACAGGAGCGCGGCGGGGTGATCGCCCGCTCGCGGATGTTCTCCAACATGGGCAGCGCCGTGGCGGGCAGCGGCGGCCTCGTGTCCATCCTGCTGGGTTTTTTCCCCAAGGACGACGTGCGGGCCAAGACCTGGATATATCTCGGCATGGCGCTGTTCGTGGCGGGCTGCTTCGTGGTATACAACACCCTGATGTACACCAAGGTGCGCGAGCGCATCGTCGCCCCGCCCCAGCAGGAGCGGCAGAAGATCATGAGCATCTTCAAGGGGCTGCTGCGCAACAAGCTCTTCCTGATCATGATCGCCTCCAACACCATCGGGGGGCTTATCAGCGCGGGCAACACGGGCATGTATTTCTACGACTACAACGTGGGCAACACCATCTGGCAGACGGTGCTGGGCCTGGCGGGCTTCCCCGCGCTGCTCCTTGCGACATGGCTGACCCCCAAGCTCTGCGAGCGCATGGAGAAGCGCAACATCGTGCTGGTATGCGCCCTTTCGCAAATTCTGATCAGCGCCCTGTACCTCGCCGTGGGCTACCGGTCGAAGGCCTTCATCGCCGTGCAGTCCTTCCTTTCCGCCATCCCGGGTTCCGTGCGCGGCATGCTGTACTGGTCCATGATCGCCGACAGCGTGGACTACCTGGAATGGCGCACGGGCAAGCGCAACGACGGCTCCATCTACGCCGTGGAGGGCCTGATGGGCAAGCTCATCGGGGCCTTCGGCGCCACCTCCACCGCGATCATCCTCAAAATCATCAAGTTCCGGCGTAACGCCCTGGAGCAGACCCCCGCCACCCTGCGCGGCTTATTCGTGCTGCCCCTTGCCGTGGGCATGGTGAGCACCGCCGTGTCGTCCATCCCGTATTTCTTCTATGACCTGACGCGCAAGGGCCACGCGAAGATCATCGAGGAGCTGAAGGAGAGGGCAGGGGAGGAAGCTGAAGCGATAGTCTAGTTTTCAGTAGAGACGCATGGCAATGCGTCTCCCGTCGCACCAGTTGTAAAATTTATGAACTAATTATAAATTTTTACTTTACCCCCTTGATTTTTCCAATAAAGCAGGCTATAATAGAATTAGCACTCGAGATAGCGGAGTGCTAATTCTTTGCTTATAATTATTATTTAAGGAGGACCAAGGAACCATGACAATCAAACCCCTCAGCGACCGTGTGGTGCTCAAGGCCGTGGAGGCCGAGGAGACCACCAAGAGCGGCATCATCCTGGCCGGCAACGCCCAGGAGAAGCCGCAGATCGCCGAAGTGATCGCCTGCGGGCCCGGCGGCCTGGTGGACGGCAAGGAGGTGGAGATGACCGTGAAGCCCGGC
>WQTL01000370.1 GCA_009786275.1 Bacillota bacterium
CCCCCCGGCGCATTCGCGCCACCCCCCTCTGGAAGAGGGGGGCTTGGCGGTACCTGCCCGCCCAGGGCGAGGATCACATCATTCGCAATCACGGCTTCGGACAGCACATGCCGCGCCATGCGGTTGGCCGCCGTGGTGTAAAAGCTGTTCCCGGTGAAAAACGCGCGCGTTGCGCCCCGGGTGACGATGCCGCCATCGAAGAACAGCGCGCAGGTGTCGGCGTATTCGGCGCAGAATTCGATGTCGTGGCTGACCATGATAACGGACACGCCCGTATCGGCCAACCTTCGCAGAATCCCCGCGAACAGCTGTTTGAATTCCGCATCGAGCCCCTTGGTGGGTTCGTCCAGCAGAAGAATCCTCGGCTCCGTCAGCAGCACCTTCGCCAACGCCGCCCGCTGCTGCTCGCCGCCCGAGAGGTCATAGGGGTGCGATTGCAGGAGGGCCGTCAGCCTGCAAGTACGCGCGATTTCTGCTATGCGTTCGTATTTTTCGGCTTTGGGGATGTGACGCTCCGAAAGCATCTCCATCAAATCCTCTTCGACCGTTTTGCCCACAAAGAGTGTCTGCGGGTTTTGCGGCACAGCGGCGATACGCGGGTCATGCACGACCACCTTGCCCCGCTGCGGCTTGTGCAGCCCCAGCATGAGCAGCAGCGCCGTGGTCTTCCCCGCGCCGTTGCCGCCCAGAACCGCCGTGATTTCCCCCGGATACGCCGCGAAATCCAACCCCTTGATCACATCCGGCAGGTCTTTTTCGTAGCGGAACCAGGCCTCCTTCAGTTCAATCGCAGGCATAGCCGTCCGCGGCGGCGTATCTTTCATTAAGCATTCAGCATTCAGCATTAAGCATTGGTCAAGCCATTCCCTCCCCTCCCGCACGGAAACAGGGCAGGGCAAGTCATTTTCAACCCCTGCCCAGATGCGCATGGGGGCGGGCATCGCGCGGAACATGCCGTGGCCGGCGGCGCGCAGGGCTTCGCCGATTTCGCGGGGCGTGCCGCCGCAGAGAATCCGTCCCTCGTCCAATACGACCGCGCGGGAGCACAGGGCGAAGGCCTCCTCCAGGCGGTGCTCCGTGAGCAGCACGGTCACGCCCAGCTCGCGGTTGACCTTCCCTACGGCGGCTAAAAATTCCGAGGCGGCGATGGGGTCGAGCTGGCTGGTGGGCTCGTCCAGGATGAGCAGCTCCGGCTGCATGGCCATCACCGAGGCCAGGGACAGCAGCTGCTTCTGCCCACCCGAAAGCTCGTTGACATTCCTGCGGAACCACTCCTGTATCCCGAAGAACGAGGCCATCTCGGCCGTGCGCAGGCGGATGGTACGCGTGTCAAATCCCAGGCTCTCCAGGCCGAAGGCGAGCTCGTGCCACACCTTGTCGGTGACGATCTGGTTTTCCACGCTCTGCTGAACAAAGCCGATCTTCGCCGCGCTGTCACGGGGGGAAAGCTTGTCCAGCGGCGTGCCGCACAACAGGAGCTCGCCCGACTTCTCCCCGTGAGGCGCGAGCGCGGGCTTGAGCTGCCGCAGCAGCGTGGTCTTGCCGCTGCCCGAAGCGCCGCAGATCACGATGAACTCCCCCTGCCGCACGGTCAGGTTGACGCCGCACAGCGCGTATTTTTCCCGGTTGGGATATGCAAAGCTGAAATCCCGGATGGTCAGCGCTTCCATTGGGCGGCCTCCTTCCCGTTGAGAATGAGCGGCAGGGCTAAAACTGAGAGGTATACGGCGAAGATGCTGAAGGAATACGGTCTCCACGTGCCCAGGACGACAGGGAAGTACAGGTATTGCACCCCGCCCAGCGCCGCGCCTGTGACGACATAGGCGCCGCTCAGCAGAATATAGAATAGCGCAAAACGGTCGCGTCTGTCAAATTTAAATATGGAAAACGCGCTGCGCCCCGCTAGGCCGTAGCCCCGGCCCTTCATGCTGTCGGCGGTTTCGATGGCGTTCTCCAGGGCCCAGGTGACGGTGACGGACAAAATCTTCATCCCGTGCCCGGCGCGGCGCAGGAGATTGCCCTGCGATACATCCCGCCCGACGCCGCGCTGCGCGGCCGCCGCGGCCTTCATCTGCGCCGCGAAGCGCGGCACGAAGCGCAGCGCCATGGACAGCACCAGCGAAAGCGCCGGGATGACCCGCCCGAAGAGGTAGACGAACTTGTCGCTTGTCATCACGGCGGTGTAGCAGCGGAACCAGGCGATCACCGCCACCAGCATGCACGCGGCGGCCAGCCCATAGAGGATGGACTCGCGCGTCACCGGGTTGCCCCCCGGCAGGTAGAAGAGGATGGTTGCGCCCGCGTGGCTGAACGCGGGGTTGAGGATGGCCGCTATGACGAACATCGGCAGGAGGAAGGTCAGAGCGAAGCGCAGCGCCTTTCGTCCCTCCAGCAGGAGCATCCAGGCCGCGCCGCACAGGAGCGACACGCCAAGGCACACCGGGTGCGTCAACACAATCGAGCACCCGATGGCCAAAATGAAATATAAAAAGTTCACAAGGGGGTGAAAACCCGAAAAAGCGTCATTCTGCATCTTCACCCCTGCGTGCCCGCGGCGTAGCCGCCGCCGACGTCGTTCCCCAGGTCGCAGGTATAGACCCACTCGACCACGTCGCCCTGCTTGAGGATATACCCGCTGCTGCCGTAGTTGGGGAACGTCCCGTTGACCTTATACATCCAGCCGGAAAGTTCCCCGCAGTCGAACTCCTGCAAATTGCCGATTTCGACGATATACACGCTGTTGAACATGGGGTTGTTGGTGAAAACCAGCTTCACCCCGGCTGCCCTCGTCTCCCGCTGCAGCACGTCGAACACCGTTTCGCCCTCGGTAAATGCCACGGTTTTCGCGGCCATCACCGCCCCGCCGGCAGGCACCCAGGGCGCTTTGCCGGAGCGGAGCTTCCCCATGTTGTTGAGGATGGTGTCGCAGCGGATGGCCAGGGTGGCTGTCTTCTTAGGGATGGTGGTCGTCGTCGTTGAAGACGAGGAAGGCCTTGTGGTTGTTGTCGTCGTTGTCGTTGTCGTTGCCGTTGACGATGACGAAGCGGGCTTGGTGCTGGTAGTCGTCGCAGAGGATGTAGTCGTTGTAGTCGAAGTCGTCGTGCTTGTTGTCGACGATGACGAGGAAGGCTTGGTGCTTGTAGTCGTTGCAGTGGTTGATGTGCTTGCCGTTGCCATCGTTGTACCGGAGGTCTGTGCCGCCGCCGTCGGCACCGGCAAGTCCGGCATCGCAATGGTCCACGTCTCCGGCGGGGGCGCGGAACCGCTCTCCTCAACAGTTGTTACGGGCGCCGGGGCGGGGCTTTTCCCCGGCGCCAAAAAGAACGCCATCGCCAGCACCGCCACAACCCCAACGGCAGCCGCGGCGATTTTTACCGGTTTTTTCGCGAATAAAGTACGCATATTACCTCATCCAAATCCAGCCGAATAGCAGCCAGCGCAAAATCCAGTGCAGGAAGTAGGGCAGCGGGGGGCTTTCCCACCACTTCGGCGTTCCGGCGGCCGGGCCGCCTGCGGGGGGCTCCGCCTTCGGGGGCACGTCGCTCATGTCGTAGAGCGCCGTTTTCCCGCTCTTGAACCGGTCGTACGCCACCAGGGCGCAGGCCGCCTGCTCGGTGGCCATTTGCACGTTGCCCGTGCCCGCCGCCACGTGGTTGAAGCTGCCGCCCGCCTTCTGGAACTTCAGCAGCGCGGTGAGGGGGTTCCCGCCGGCCTTGGCGAAGCGCGCGTCGGTTGCCGGATCGATCCCCAGGATGGCCAGGGCCGCCACAACCTGCGCCGCGCTCTCGGCGGCCTCGCCCTGCGCCTCAAAGTAGAAGCCGCCGTTGGCCTGTTCCAGGCCGGAAAGCGCCGTCAGCGCGTTGTCGACCACCGCCGCAACCGTGGGGTAGGCGGGGTCGGCGCGGTAGGGCGCGAGGGCCTGCAGCGCCATGGCGGTGATGTCCGCCTCCGCCGTGGTTCCAATCCGGGCAAAGCCCCCTCCCGCGAGCTCCCGCCCGAGGAGGTTGTCGATGAGCTTTTGCCGCGTCGTCTGCGCCGTGGTATCCGCGATGGCGGGGACGGCCCAACCCCGGGTGTCGAATGCGATCAGCGCGTAGGCGACCCCGTTGATGCCCTGGGCCTTCACGTCGTCGAAGTTCGCCAGCGGCAGCAGGAGGTTATAGCCGTCGAAGTTTGTCACGTCCGCCCCCAGCGCGGAAAGGGCCATCACCGCGCGCGAAACCTCCGTCTTCCTGGCGGAGGAATCCGGCAGCACGCCGCCGTTGCCCCGCAGCGCCTGCTTCACCCGGTTCATGTAGCCCTCGTAATACGCGTAGCCGCCGGGCACGGCAGCGCCGCCCCTGGCCAGCGCGAGGATGGCCCACTCCCCCCCCACAGCGCTGACGGTGGGAGCCGTCACGGCGGAGGCGATGTAGGCCAGCACGTCATCCCGCGCCTGTGCCGGCGTGAGCGCGAAGGCCGCCACGCCGCCGGTGAAAAGACACGCGAGGGCCAGCAGCAGCGTCAGCGCGCGCTTGAAACACGTTTTCATCACAATACCCCTTTCAGCGGAACAGCCACCAGATCCAGCCGAAGCCTACGATCATGACGATCCACTGGACCCAATTGGGCAGCTTGATCACGCCGGAAAGCCAGTCGGGCAGCTTGGCCTGCCACTTTGCCAAGCAGGTCAATTCCAGGCCGGCAGCCGTGGGCACCGTCACCAAATTGACGGCGGCGACGGTCGCCGCGTCGTTGACGGCTTTTTTCGCTGCCGTGATCTCCGCTTGCAGGGCGTCCCAGCTCTCGGCGGTGTAGTCCGCCTCGGACAGGCCGTTTGTCACGGCGCTGAGCGCGGCAAGCTTGGCGTTCTTGGCTTCGGTGAGTTTTGTCACGAGCTGGCTTGCGCTCGGCACGGCGACCGCGTTGACGGCGGTGACGGTCCCCGCGCTGTTGACGGCAGTTTTGGCCGCGGTAATCGCCGTTTGCAGGGCGGCCCAGCTCGCGGCGGTGTAGTCCGCTTCCACCAGGCCCGTGGCCACGGCGGTGATCGCGGCAAGCCTGAGGGTTCTGGCGGCGGCAAGCGCGGCGGCGTTCAGCGCGGCGGCGGCGGTGTCAATATCGGTCTGGGCCGCCAGCAAATCCGAAAGAATTCCCATTGCGGTATTGTAGGCCGCCAGCGTAGGCGCGTCCGCCAGCAGCTGCGCCTTGTTGGGCGCGGAATTGACCTGCGCCGCGGCTACAGCAAGGGCGTCCCTGTCGGTCAGCGGGATAAGGCCCGGGCTGCCCATCCAATCCTCAAAGCCCAGGTCATTGCCGACGGCAAGCGAATACTGCCAGCGCAGGACGGCGCCGTCCGCGGCTGCCACGGCGTCCGCGCCGTCGTACAGCGTCTCGTTGCCCAGGGTATACATCCAACCGGCCCAGCCCGCGAAATCGCCGGACGCCAGGAATTCGCCCGCCTGGGTGTGGCCGCCGGCCGCGGTGAAGTCCGGCACGGCGTCGGAAATCACCGAGGGCACCGCCACCGTGATGTTCCGCGGCAGCTTGACCCCGTTCAGGAAAAAGCCGTAGGCGGTCACGCTTCCGTCGCAGTTGTCCGCAAGGAAGCGGTCTGTGATGTTCATAAGGCTTTCGCCCGCGTAGAAGGGCACCAGTGCCGGGCCGTAAAGGACGCCCGCGCCGGTTCCCAGCACGTTGGCGTCCACGGAGATTGTCACATAGCCGGCAGGGACCACCGCCAACGCGTTTGCGCTCACGCCCGCCGTGAATGCCATGCCCGCGGCCAGGCACAGCGCCAAAAGAATGCTGAAAAAACGCTTCGTTTTCATTGATATAGCCAACCCTTTCTTGCATTTGATTTTGTTTGCACGCGTATCGACAAAAAGCGAACCCTGCCTTGCGGCAAAGCTCGCTTGAAAATAGCCAAATCCACCTGTGCTCCGGATACACAAGTACCGCCGGCCCCCAAGCTCCCCTCACCGAAAGGCTTGTACCTTGTGCATGGCAGGTCTCCTGGCTGAAAGCTTCCAACCTACTCCGTCCCTCTTCCCGGGGCAAAGGCCCCAGTGAGTGCGTCCTCCCGCGGGAGGGCGTGGACGTTTCGTAGCTTTTACAGTAGTTTGTGAGCTGCCCCGGTTTTTCACCGGGTTCCCTGTTGGGCGCGATGCGCACCATGCATGAGGCCAGTATACTACAGGGTGCGGGGCTTGTCAAGAGCTTTTTTGATTTTTATCGATTTTTATCGATAAGCGGCCGCCTAGTATCCCGTAAATACTATTGCTTGCACAAAACAAGAAACTGTGGTATACTCAAAGAAAAAGGGGGTATACCGAAATGCCGAGGAAGAA
>WQTL01000371.1 GCA_009786275.1 Bacillota bacterium
GGATGTGCTGGCGTATGAGGAGGAACCGGGTGTGTGATTGATCATCCCGCCGTAAATAACACATTCATTTCAAACAGGAGGCCCATCATGGAAGAACCCAATAACAACATACCAACCCCGCAGGAGGCACCCCCCCCTGCCGCGCCGGTTCAGCCGCCGCCGCAGAGCGTCGCCCACCTGCTTGCGCCGCCCCCGCCGCCCGCTGTCCCGATAAGCCCCATCCAGCCCGCCCTGCCCCACAAGGCCGCAGATACCGTGCTCGCGGGGATCGCGCTTGTCTCGGCGTTCCTGTTCTGGCGCTGGGGGGCGTGGGGCGGCTTGACGGGCCTGGCGGCGACCTACGGGCTGTTCTTCGCCTCGGTGACGGCCTTCGCCGGGCGGCGGGCTGTGCGCGCCCTGCGCTGGGACATTTTGCTCAGCGGGGTGACGGCCCTGGCCCTGGCGGTGAGCTTCGCCATCTACGACGACCCGATGTTCCACATGCTGCAATTGTGCGTGATTATTTTCCTGACGGCGTGGTATCTTTGCGGGCTGTACGGGCGTACGCGCTACGACAGCAACGGCCTTTCGGCCCTGCTGGACATCGCGGCGCTGCTGATTACGTGGCCGTTCAAGTATATCTCGGTCAGTTCGAGGACGCTCTTCAAGGGCAGGGAGGGCCGGAAATCGCAGCTGAAGCTGGTGCTCATCGGTCTTGCGGCGGCCGTGCCCGTGCTGCTGGCGGCCGGGGCGCTGCTGGCCAACGCCGACGCCGCCTTCGAGGCCGCCATGCGCCGCTTCGCCGACACGATAGGCGTCAGCCTGGTGCAGGCGCTGCTGGCCGTGGTGCTGTTCTTCCCGCTGTTCTCGCTGCTGTTCGGCCTGGCCCGGGGCAGCGAGCTGCCCGAAAGCAAGCCCGCCGAATCGAAGGGCGGCAAAATGGAGCCCGTGATCGCAGCGTCGTTCCTGGGGGCGATATCGCTGCTGTACCTGTGCTACCTGCTCACGCAGCTGGCGTATTTCTCCGGAGGCTTCACGGGGCTGCTGCCGCAGGGCTATTCCGCGGCGCAATACGCCCGGCGGGGCTTCTTCGAGCTGTGCGCCGTGGCGGCGATCAACTTAGGGATATTGCTGCTGGTCTCGGGCGTGACGCGCAAGGGGGATAATGCGAGCGAAGGGGGCATTAAAAAGCTGCCCCTGCCGGTGCGGGCGCTCAGCGCGTTCGTATGCGTGTTCACCCTGGCGCTCATCGCCACGGCGGAAAGCAAGATGGCGCTTTACGTGCGGCTCTTCGGCATGACGCGCATGCGCCTGATGGTGTCGTTGTTCATCCTGCTGCTGGCGTTCTCCTTCGTGCTGCTGCTGGTACAGCTGTTCCGCGGGCGTTTCGCGACCATGAAGGCCCTTCTGGCCGCCGGCTGCGTGCTGGTGCTGGCGATGTCCTTCGCGGATATCGACCGCGTTGTGCTGAAATACAACGTGTGGGCGTACCGCTCAGGGCATTTGGAAACCCTCGATGTGAGCGCTTTCAATGAGCTGGGCGCCGCGAAGATTCCGTACCTGATTGAGCTGAGCTATTCCGAGGACGAAAAAATAAGGACGGACGCCCTGGACCAGCTGTGGAACTGGCGGACGTACCGCACGGATTCGCCGGGAAGCCTCACCGGATATAACGTTACGCAGCGCCGGGCCTGGCGGGCACTAAGTGAGTATCTTGCGAAGGAGGACTGCCTGCTGCGCGATTACGAGCCGACCTATATAGAAATGTGCTGAAGGCATTGACTTTTCCCCTGCGCAATGATAAAATTAGCCTCGGGGCCTGCGGGCTCCGGGGCTTGTGTTAAGGAGTACCTATGAACTATTACCTTGGCATTGACGGCGGCGGCACATTTACGCGCGCGGTATTGGCTGACGCGCAAGGCAACGCCGTCGCTGCTGCCCGGGCGGGGAGCCTGAATTACCTCGCCGTGGGGATGGAGGCCGCGCGGGCGAGTTTGCATAATATTATGCGGCAGATAGCACCCCCCGGCTCTTCGAGCCACCCCCCTCTGCGGAGGGGGGCTGTCCGCGCAGCCTTCATCGGCAACGCGGCGCTGGCAGGGCCCGCACCCGCGAACGAGCTGCATGTTCTGTGTGATGGTATCCTCGAGCCCGAACACCTCGCCATGGACAGCGACGTGTATATCGCGCTGGAAGCAATGAATACGCAGGGGCCCTGTGCTGTCGCGATTGCCGGAACGGGCTCCATGGCGGCGGGCAGGGCGGGGGAGGATGCGCCCATCCTGCATACGGGCGGCTGGGGCTGGATTCTCGGCGACGAGGGCAGCGGGTACCGCATCGCCTGTGAAGCGTTACGCGCGGGGATAGCCGGGTTCGAGGGCGGCGGCCCGGAAACGGGCTTGACTGACGAGATGTGCAAACATTACGGCGCGAAGGAGCCGGAAGAATTGCTGGATATCTTCTATAACCCGCTGAAGGAGCGCCGCGAGATCGCGTCCTTCGCGCGCGCGGTGCTGGAAAGCGACGACGCAATCGCCCGGGGGATCGTCTCGCGCTGCGCGGGGGAGTTCGCCCGCACGGTGCGGGCGCTGCTGCGTAAGTTGCCGGAGGATACGCGCTTGGGCCTGTGGGGCGGGATGTTCCAGCACAGCGAAGCATACCGGGCGGCGTTTTGCGCGGCACTGGGAAAGCAAGCGAAGCTGCTGCCCGCCGCGCCGGAATGGGGCGCGGTGCGGGCGGCGATGAGAATTTCTAATGCTTAATGCTTAATTCTTAATGCTTAATTGGAGGCCGGAATGAAATCTCAGGAATACCTGCTGCGCGCGTGTGAATTGCTCACCCAGGCCATGGACACGCAGCTTGACGCCGTGAACGCCCTGGCGCGGGCCATGGCCGATACGCTGCGGGCCGGGCGGACGGTCTTTTTGCTGGGCACGGGGCACTCCTGCCTGCTGGCGCAGGAGCTGTTTTACCGCGCGGGCGGCCTTGTGCGCATACAGCCCATGCTGGAAGGCCCGCTGATGCTGCACGAATCGGCGTCGGACAGCACGCTCTGCGAGCGCGAGCCGGAGCGGGCCGGGGCGCTCATGGAGAAATACAGCGTCGGCGCGGGGGACCTGCTGCTGATCATCTCGAACTCGGGGCGCAACCCCCTGTGCGTGGAGATGGCCTTACAGGCCAGAGCTGCCGGGTGCTTTGTGGCGGCGCTGACCAGCCTGCGGCACAGCTCGGCGGGGGCTTCGCGGCACGGGAGCGGGCTGCGGCTCTTTGAGGCCGCCGGCCTGGTGCTGGACAACCGCGGCGAGCTGGGCGACGCGTGCGTATCCTACGAGAATTTCCCGGGCAAAGCCGCGCCGACGTCGACCGTGGTTGGGGCGGCGTTGTTGCAGGCCGCGGCGGCGCAGACTGTGGAATATCTGCTGGAGGCCGGCGAAGCGCCCGAGGTCTTTGCCAGCAGCAATATAGACGGCGGCGACGAGATCAACGAGGCCTATCTGGAAAAATACAGGGGGAAAATTAAATTCTTATGAAGAAAAAAGAATTTGCGCGCAGAGGGTTCCTGGAGGGCTTTTACGGCAGGCCGTGGACGGACGCCCAGCGGCGGGACATGATCGCCCTGCTGGCGGAGCGCGGCATGAACTGCTACGCCTACGCCGCGAAGGACGACCCCTATCACCGGGACGAATGGGAGAAGCTCTACCCGCCCGAGGCCCTGGCGCAGCTGGGGAGCCTGGCGGCGTTCTGCCGGGAACAGGGCGTGGATTTCATGTACTGCACCGCGCCGGGGCTGACATATGAATACGATAACCCCGCGCACTACAGGGCGCTGCGCGCCAAGCTGGAACAGGTGATGGGCCTGGGGGTCACGAGCTTCGGCCTGTTCTTCGACGACATCCCCAAGGAGCGGCAAAGCCCGGAGGACCATGCGAAGGTTGCCAAGGCGCTGTATAAGGCCTATCCGGGGATCTCTCTCGCGGTGTGCCCGATGGTCTACCGCGGGACGGGCAAGGAAGAGTATATCAGGCGCTTGGGGCGCGCGCTGCCCAAAAAGATCGACATCTTCTGGACGGGGCGCAACATCTGCTCGCAGGAGATCACGGTCGAGGAGGCGAAGCGCTTCAGGAGATATACGGGGCACCAGCCGCTCTACTGGGACAACTACCCGGTGAACGACGCGGAGATGTACCACGAGATGCACCTGGGGCCTCTGGAGGGCCGCGAGGCGGGGCTGCAAAAGCACTGCCGGGGCATCCTGTTCAACGCCATGGAATACTTCGAGTGCAGCAAGCTGCCGCTGCTCACCTGCGCGGATTATCTGCGCGAGCCGGCGACCTACGCGCCCGCGTGGGCCTGGCTGGAGGCCCTGAACGCCCTGTTCGGCGGCGACGCCCTGCGCATGGCCCCCTTCGCCGAGCAGTGCATGACCTCGTGCCTGAAGGTCCAGAACGGCCCGCGGATGATGGAGGCTTTAGAGGAGGCCGAAACGCGCTGGCGCACAGGCGACCTGCCCGGGGCCTTGGGCGCGCTGAAGGCTTTTTACGCAAAAATGGAGAACTGCCGTGAATTTCTGGCTGAGAGCAATCACCCGATGATTGCCGAGCTGCAAAAATGGATAAAGAAATACAACCTGTGCTGCGAGGTGTTCGGCCTGGCGATTCAATTGATGGAGGGGAAGCTTGTGCGCGGGGAGCTCGAGAGCCGGATGGAGGCCTATAACGAAAACGCGGCGGTGCTGACGGAGTTCGGGTTTCGGGCGTTTGTGGAAAAGGTGCTGGAGGTGTCTCTATGATTACAACGGCGGTTATCCTCGACGCGGGGAAGGGCACGAAGCTGTGGCCCTACGCGCAGATTCGCAGCAAGGGTATGGTGCCCATTTGCAACAAGCCGGTGATGCGGCATCTTGTCGATGCGTTAAAAAATCTTGGCTTGAAAGAGATCATCATCGTGGGCGGGGCGCACGCGGCCGGCGCGAGGAATCACTTCCGCAACGACGGCGAGGTGCGGGTGATCGAAGATAAAAATCCCAAGGGGCCGGTGTTTTCGCTCTGCGCGGCAAAAGAGTATATCGCGGGGGATTTCCTCGCGCTGTTTGGGGATACGCTTGTTACGGAAGGGGATTTAAAGGCCCTGGCTGAGGCCTCAAGCCTGCCTGCTGTTTTGGCCTCGCCGCTGCACGGGCGCAGCAACGACTGTATCACCTGCAATGTGCGCGGGGACAGGGCGACGGGCTTCGTCGGCCACCCCCGGGGGGACAGCAACGGGCATTTCAGCGCGGGCTTCGCGTTCAAAAAAGAGCACCTCGCCCTGCTGGAGACCAACGCGGGGCGGTTTATGCTCACGCAGGTGGGTATGATGCCGCCGCTGGAGGGCTTCATCGAGATGAGCCTGAACGACTTCATCGCGGACGGCGGGGAGATCGCCGCGATCGTTACGAAAGACCATACGGTGGATATCGACAAGCCCTGGCATATCTACGAGGCCGAGATGGCCTGCAAACAGCGCCTTTTCAGCGCGTTTGAGGGGAACCGCCTGGCCGAGGGGGCGAGCATCGATTCCAGCGTGATCCTCAACGGCCGGGTGATTCTTGGCAGGAACAGCAGGATACGCCGCGGCGCGATCATCCACGGCGACTGCGTCATCGGCGACGACACCACGATAGAGAACGGCTGCTACCTGGACGACTCTTCCGTCGGCAACAGGTGCTATATCGGCCACGGGGCGGAGCTGGGCGGCATCATCTGGGATAAAGTGTATTTATATCACTACATGGAAATCAACGGCATCGTGGGCGACAACGTGGACTTCGGCGCGGCGACGGTGTGCGGCTCGCTGCGCTTCGACGACGGCGTGACGCGGCACCGCATCAAGGGCCGTTTGGAGGAGCAGCACGAGGCGCAGGACGCCTGCTTCATCGGGGACTACTGCCGCACGGGGGTGAACGCGATCCTCATGCCCGGGGTGAAGACCGGGGTCTACAGCGTGGTGGGGGCCGGAGTGATTTTGCGCGAGGACGTGCCGGACAACACGCTCATCTACGCCGAGCAGACGCATGTGAAGAAGGCCTGGGGGCCGGAGATGTACGGATGGTGAGGGATATGATTACCGGATAAACGATATAAATAAGGAGGCCACCCATGTCAAAGCTTCACGTCACCATCTGGAACGAATACCTCGCGGACCGCGGCAAACACAGCAAAGCGGCCAAGCTCTACCCCGGGGGGATGCACGAGCACCTGAAAAAGGCTCTCGCCGCCCCCGATCTGGAAATTCGCACGGCGTGGCTGGGCAAGGACCTGCACCACGGGCTTTCGGCCGGGGTGCTGAAAAAGACCGACGTACTGCTCTGGTGGGGGCACAGCATGCACGGCATGGTGCC
>WQTL01000372.1 GCA_009786275.1 Bacillota bacterium
TCCTTCCCGCCGATGGAGGCGATCCCGAGATCGAGCTGGGCCTGCATGGCCCCCAGCAGCGCCGCCAGTGGCTTGCCCCAGCGCTTCGGGTCCCCCGTCATGCGCTCGAAGTATTCCTGGAAGGTCAGATAGCACTGGTCCAATGGGCAGCCCGCCGCGGCCAGCTTGGCCACGCTTTCCACCACCGCGCAGTAGGCCCCCCGGTAGGGGTCGCTTGCAGTCAAATATGGGTCGTAGCCGTACGCCATCACCGAGCAGGCGTCGGTCTCGCCGCCCTGCACCGGGATTTTCGCGGCCATCACCTGGCTGGGCGTACGCTGGTATTTCCCGCCGAAGGGCATGAGCACGGTCCCCGCGCCGATGGTGCTGTCAAATCGCTCGCTCAAGCCCCGCCTTGAGCACACCGCCAGGCTTCCGGCCAAATCGCGCAGGCGCCCTGCGAACGTGCCTTCATTGTGCATTGTGCATTGTGCATTGTGCATTGCAACATGCGCCTTCGCATGCTTCTCCGCGCCATTCGAATTGAGAAAGTTCCGGGCGACATCGACAATCACTTGCCCGTTCCACTTCATCACGAGCCTCGGCTCCGCCTGCACCTCGGCCACGACCGTGGCCTCCAGGTTTTCGCTATCGGCCAGGGCGATGAAGCGTTCCGCGTCGCCCGCCTCGACGACGATTGCCATGCGCTCCTGGGATTCCGAGATGGCAAGCTCCGTGCCGTCCAGGCCTTCGTACTTCTTCGGTACCGCGTCCAGGTCGATCACCAGGCCGTCGCACAGCTCGCCGATGGCGACCGACACGCCCCCCGCGCCGAAATCGTTGCAGCGCTTGATCATCGCCGCGGCGTCGGGGTTCCGGAACAGGCGCTGGAGCTTGCGCTCCTCGGGGGCGTTGCCCTTCTGCACCTCGGCCCCGCAGGTCTCCAGGGAGCTGAGCGTGTGGGATTTCGAGGAGCCGGTGGCCCCGCCGCAGCCGTCGCGGCCCGTGCGCCCGCCCAGGAGGATCACCTTGTCGCCGGGCAGGGGAGCCTCCCTGCGCACCTGCGCCTGCGGAACGGCGGCAACCACCGCGCCGATCTCCATGCGTTTGGCGGCGTAGCCCGGGTGGTAGACCTCGTCCACCAGCCCCGTGGCAAGGCCGATCTGGTTGCCGTAGGAGGAATACCCTTGCGCCGCCGTGACGGTGATCTTGCGCTGGGGCAGCTTGCCGGGGAGGGTCTCCGCGGCGGTGGGGTCGGCAGCGCCCGTGACGCGCATGGCCTGGTAGACATAGCCCCGGCCCGAAAGCGGGTCGCGTATCGCGCCGCCGATGCAGGTGGCCGCCCCGCCGAAGGGCTCGATCTCGGTGGGGTGGTTGTGCGTCTCGTTCTTGAACAGGAACAGCCATTCCTCGGTCCGCTCGCCCCTGTCTCCTGTCTCCTGTCTCCTGACCTCTGTCCGCACCGTGCAGGCGTTGATCTCCTCGCTTTCGTCCAGGCGCTTCAACTGCCCGGTGTACTTGAGATAACGCATCGCCTGCGTCGCCAGCTCCATCAGGGTATCGGGCTTGGCCTCCCTGCCGAGCTCTTTTTTAATTTGCCGATAGCGCTCCCAGCTCTTTTGTGCCTTCGGGTCGTCGATCTGCACCTCGTCTAAGTGGGTCAAAAAGGTCGTATGCCTGCAATGGTCCGACCAGTATGTATCGATCATGCGTATTTCCGTCAGGCTGGGGTCGCGCCCCTCGGATTGGAAATACGCCTGGCAGAACTTTAGGTCGTCCAGGTCCATGGCCAGGGCGTATTCCTTCAGGAAACCCTCCAAAGCGCCGCTGTCCATGCCGGTGAACCCCGTGAGGGTATTCACCGGGGCGGGCGGCTCGGCCCGCATTCGCAGGGTGGCGGGCTTTTCGGGCCTGGCAAGGCGGCACTCCACCGGGTTAATCACGCTCTTGCGGATCGCCGCCATCTCCTCCACCGATACCTTGCCGGTGAGGGCGTAGACCTTCGCCGTGCGCACCAGCGGCCTTTGCCCGCCCGAGACGATCTGTATGCACTGGGCGCAGCTGTCCGCCCGCTGGTCGTACTGCCCGGGCAGGTATTCCACCGCGAAGGTGCTGTCCGCCGGTGGGAGTTCCTCATACACCAGGTCCGTCTGCGGCTCCGAGAACACCGTGGGCACGCATGTTTGCAGCAATTCTTCGCTGATGCCCTCCGCGTCGTAGCGGTTATAGACGGCAAGGCCGGTGAGGCCCTCCACGTGCAGCCGGGCGCGCCACTCCCGCAGCAGCGCCTGCGCCTCCATGTCGAAGCCCTCGCGGCGGCCTGTATAGATGCGGTGTACCATGGATGCTTCCTCCCTCTTTCGTTTGGGTGCTTGGGCGGCTGCTTTGTTCATGCGGATGCGCCGGCTTTTTTCTTTTCCACAACCTTGCAATGCTCCTCTCTGCGGCGCGGCGAAGGGGCGGACAGCGGGCGCAGGTAGCCGTACAGCGTTTCAACGTCGTCGGCGGAAAGGCTGTTCCCCTGCGCTTTGGCGATGCGCGCGACGGTTTTCGGCAAATCCCGCAGGTGCACGACGACGTCGTTTGTCCACAGGTTCAGCTTTTTGAACTCGCATTGGTCGCCGAACGCTACGATGGGATGCAGCGGAACAGTTCCAAAGAAGGAGAGCGCCTGCCGCAGCGCCTGCATGTGGCAGAAATTTTGCCGCAGCGGGTTATAGGGCTGGTACCTCACGACCTCCCCGCGGTGATTCAGTACGCTATGCGTCCAGTACTTGTCTTTGGAGCTGCCGAATATCCACCCGGCGTAATCCTTGATTTCCAAGACATAAATGCCGGAGGTGTGGATAATCAGCAGGTCGATTTCCGTGTCTTCCACCTCGCCGCTCGCCTGCGCGGGCGATTTTGCCAGCAGGATGTTGCGTAATATCCTGCGCGGCGCGGGCAGGCCGGTCAACTCCATATAGGCGAGGAACTCCCCGCCCATGCCGCTTTCCCGCATCAGCTCGTCAACCATATGAGAAACGAGGGTGTCATCCATTTTGTATGCTTCCTTGCATTTAAGCCGCTTTTTCGAGGTAACTCAAAACCGCGATTTCCGCCATGTCGTTGCGCGACACATCCAGGATTTGCTCCAGCCGCCGCACGACCTCGCCGGAATAGACTGTTTCGCCGCGCTGGGCGCATTTCAAGCAGGGAACATTTTTCACGAGCACAACGGCGTCGCCGGTCTGCTCCGAGTGAATGGTTGAGGCCGGCTAAAGGTCTCCCTTACATAAAAAACAGGTCATCCCGATCCCCCCGCTTCCATCGCCCGTCTCCCGATATCCCCCCGGCAAAACGCCCCTTCGAACGCAATCTTCCCGGCGGCCTCGTAGGCCCTTTCTACTGCCTCCGGCAGGCTCTCGCCCAGGGCGACCACGTTCAGCACGCGCCCGCCCGCCGTGACGATCGTGCCGTCCTCCAGGCGTTTCGTCCCCGCGTGATAGACATACGCCCCCCCGGTCTCCCCGAACGTGATCGGGAACCCCGCGGCGTATTTCTCCGGGTACCCGCCCGAGGCCAGCACCACGCAGCAGGCGTGGCCGTCCTTCCACTGAATCTCCAGCCCGGCCAGCCGTTCCTCCCGGCAGGCCCGGAAAATCTCCAGCAAATCCGTCTCCAGCAGGGGGAGGATCGCCTGGCATTCCGGGTCGCCGAAGCGGCAGTTGTATTCGATCACCTTCGGGCCGCCCGGCGTGAGCATCAGCCCGAAGTACAGGCAGCCCTTGAAGGGCTTGCCCTCTTTTTGCATCGCCGCAATCGTCGGTATAAATATTTCATTCATGCAGCGCGCGGCGATTTCGGGCGTATAGAACGGGTTCGGGGCGATGACCCCCATGCCGCCGGTGTTGAGCCCCTCGTCGTTGTCCCGGGCGCGCTTGTGGTCCATGGAGCTCACCATGGGCACAACGGTTCTGCCGTCGGTGAAGCTCAGCACGCTCACCTCCGGCCCGGTCAGAAATTCCTCGATCACCACGCGGCTGCCGCTTGCGCCAAACTTGCCCTGCTCCATGATCTCCCGCACGGCGGCCTGGGCCTCTTCGCGGCTCTGCGCGATGATCACACCCTTGCCCAGCGCGAGGCCGTCGGCCTTGACGACCACCGGGTAAGTCTCATATGCGTCCAGGTATGCCAGCGCGGCCCGCGCGCCGCCGAACACCTCGTAGTCCGCCGTGGGGATGCCGTACTTGCGCATCAAATCCTTCGAGAACACCTTGCTGCCCTCGATCTGCGCGGCGGCCCGGTCCGGCCCAAAGCAGGGGATGCCCATGGCCTCCAGGGCGTCCACCGCGCCCAAGCACAGCGGGTCGTCCGCGGCGGGCACGGCGAAGTCGATGCTTTTATCCGCGGCCCAATCGCAAATTTTCTCAATCTCCGTGGCCTTGATGCCCGGCACGCACTCGGCAATTTCCGCCATGCCGCCGTTGCCGGGGATGGCGTAGAGTTTCGTGACCGCCGGTTTTTTTGCCAAGGCCGCGCAGATGGCGTGCTCCCGCCCGCCGGAACCGATGAGTAACAGGGTCATGCGTTTCCCCTCCCAACTGTAGGGGCGGCATTCTTGCCGCCCGAATTCTTTGCACGTTTAGTGATGGAACAGCCTTAGCCCCGTGAAGCACATCACCATTCCCAGCCTGTCGCAGGCCTCGATCACCATGTCGTCGCGTATGCTCCCGCCCGGCTGCGCGACATACTTCACGCCCGAACGCGCAGCCCGTTCGATGTTGTCGCCGAAGGGGAAGAAGGCGTCGCTGCCCAGCGCCACGTCGTTGAAGCCCGCCAGCCAGGCGTCTTTCTCGTCTTTAGACAGTGGCTCCGGCTTCGATGTGAAGAAGTGTGCCCACACGTCCTCGCCCAGCACGTCCTCGGGGGCGGCGGAAAGGTAGACGTCGATGGCGTTGTCGGTGTTGGCGCGGCCCAGGTCCCCGCGCAGCGGCAGGGCGAGCACCTTCGGGTGCTGGCGCAGGTGCCACAGGTCGGCCTTGTCGCCGGCCAGGCGCGTGCAGTGGATGCGGCTCTGCTGCCCGGCCCCCACGCCGATGGCCTGCCCGTCCTTCACGTAGCACACGGAGTTCGACTGCGTGTATTTCAGCGCGATCAGCGAGATCAGCAAATCTCTCCGCGCGCTCTCCGGCAAATCTTTATTGCTTGTCACAATCTTATTTAATAAATCATTGTTGATGGGAATCTCGTTGCGCCCCTGTTCAAATGTGATACCGAACACCTGCTTGCGCTCCTGCGGGGCGGGGGAGTACCCCGCGTCCACCTGCACGATGTTGTAGCCGCCCTTGCGCTTGGACTTGAGGATCTCGAAGGCCTCGTCGTCGTAGCCCGGTGCGATGATGCCGTCGCTGACCTCGTGCTGTATAAGCAACGCGGTGGATTTGTCGCAGGTATCGCTCAGGGCGATCCAGTCGCCGAAGGAGCTCATGCGGTCGGCGCCGCGCGCCCGGGCGTAGGCGCAGGCCAGGGGGGTGAGCTCCAGCTCGCCCGTCCAGTACATGCGGCGCAGCGCGTCGCTCAACGGCAAGCCGACAGCGGCCCCGGCGGGGCTCACGTGCTTGAACGAGGCCGTGGCGGGCAGCCCCGTGGCGGCTTTGAGCTCCCGCACCAGCTGCCAGCCGTTGAGCGCGTCCAAAAAGTTGATGTACCCCGGCCTGCCGTTGAGGACCTCAATCGGCAAATCCGTGCCGTCCGCCATAAAGATTTTCGCCGGGCTCTGGTTCGGGTTGCAGCCGTACTTCAGTGTGAATTCGTTCATGCGTTCCTCCCAATGTCTTTCCTATAAGTCAATTTTTCGTTGTATTCAATCAGCGTATACCCCAGTTTCTCATAGCACGCGCGGGCGGCTGTGTTGTCCTTCGTCGTATGTATCCCCAGCCTTGCGAACCCCTTCTCCCGGGCGAATCGCTCGGCGTACTCCACGGCGAAGCGCCCCGCGCCTTGTCTTTGGTGCGCAGGGTGGATTGCCAGCATGCTGATCCAAGCCATGTCCCCCTTCAGCCCGTTGAGCTTCACCCAGCCCATCGGTCTGTCTCCCCTGATAATGATAAAATTCGCCTCGTCGCGGTCGCGCAGGTTTTTGCGCAGCGCCGCCTGCGGTACATCCTCTATGTGCAGCGTATCCCGCAATAAGTCAATCACGAAGGCGATGTGCTCTTTTGCCATCGGCAAGACAAAAAATTGTTCGTCTATGCCATCCCCTCCGTCCCCGCTGTAGGGGCGGCAATCTTGCCGCCCGCCATGCAAAAAACAATACACATCATTATCGCACATCACGCCGAAAATGTCAAGTAAAAAAGCCCCCCTCTTGCAGAGGGGGGTGGCCGAAGGCCGGGGGGTGTT
>WQTL01000373.1 GCA_009786275.1 Bacillota bacterium
CTCCAGCCGCAGCGGCAGCTCCTCCTGCGGCGGGAAGATATCCAGGATGCCCCCCCGCACGGCGAACTGCCCCGGGCCCTCCACCTGCGCCGCCCGGGTAAATCCCGCCCGGAGGAGCTTTTCCGCCAGGGTATCCACGGGCAGGGTATCCCCCGGGCGCAGGGTGAAGCTGTTGGCGTCCAGGGTTTCCGGCGGCACGGTGAACTGCATGGCGGCCTCCGCCGCGCAGACGAGGACATCGCAGCCGCCCCGCCGCATGGCGTCCAGGGCCGCCAGCCGCGCGTGCTCGTATTCCCGGGAGCGCAGCTCCGCCGGGCGCAGCGCCAAATCCCGGGCGGGGTAGAGCACGGCCTTCACGCCGAAGGCCAGCAGGTCGTCGCGCAGGCGCGTGGCCTGCATCTCGTCCGGGGCGACCAGGATGGCCCGCCGGGGCAGGCACTCGCACAGCGCGCCCAGCAGGTGCGCCTTGTGCACCGGCGATAACCCAAGCACACCCATAGGCAATCGATGCCCGCGGATGTCCGTGAGTATGGTATGGAATTCAGGGGAATTTTGCCAGAGCGCGGAGAAACAGGACATGCAGATAGATCCTGTCTTGTTTTTTTGCCGTACGGCGAATATGCCAGCGCCCGAATACCATTCGGGCCCTGCGTGCATTTTTATAGGCGCCGAATATCATTCGGCGTATCTATAAAACGCAGGCCTTACAGCCCCAGCGCCCGCAGGATGTCCCTTACGGACGCCCAGAATTGCCGCACCACGTCCGCCATGCCGGAAATGGAGCCGCGGACGTTCATCAGCTGCCGGAGCACTTCGAAGAGGTTGAAGCTGATATTAAAGTTCATGGGTTGTTTCTCCTTTTTTATGATGTTGATTGCGCATAATCACTCAAGGCGGCGCTTCAGGCCACCCTGTCGGGCGCGCCGGCGGTCAAAGGCCCAGCCCTCTCCCGTAATCGACGATGAACTGCCACAGGAGATAAATCAGGTAAGTGATCATACTTGCACCTCCTTCCCTATGGTTTCCGTCAGGCCTTTGGCAAGCCCGGCGATGCCCTGCAGCTCGCTGGGGATGATGATCTTCGTGGCCTTGCCGTCCGCGGCCGTCTCAAAGGCCTTGAGCGCTTCCAGCGTGAGGTATTCCCTGCCGGGGCTCGCCAGGTTGATCAGCCGTATGGCTTCGGCGCGGGCGCGCTGCACCTGCAGGATGGCCTGCGCCTCGCCCTCCGACTGGCGCATCAGGGCCTCCTTCTCGGCCTCGGCGCGCAAAATCATGGACTGCTTCTCGCCTTCGGCCTCGGTGATGCGGCTCTCTTTCTCGCCCTCGGCGGTGAGGATCTTGCTGGCCTTTTCGCCTTCCGCGCGCAAAATCGCCTCGCGGCGCTGGCGCTCGGCCTTCATCTGCTTTTCCATGGCGTCCTGAATCTCGCGCGGGGGGACGATATTCTTCAGCTCCACACGGTTGACCTTGATGCCCCAGGGGTCGGTGGCCTCGTCCAGGACCACGCGGGTCTTGGAGTTGATGGTATCGCGGGAGGTCAGCGTGTGGTCCAGGTCCAGCTCGCCGATGATGTTGCGCAGGGTGGTGGCCGTGAGGTTCTCGATGGCCAGCAGGGGCCGCTCCACGCCGTAGGTATAGAGCATGGGGTCGGTGATCTGGAAGAACACCACGGTATCGATGGAGATGATGACGTTGTCCTTGGTGATGGCCGGCTGCGGCGGGAAATCCGCCACCTGCTCCTTGAGCGTCACCTGCATGGCGATGCGCTCCAGGAAGGGGATCTTCACGTGCAGGCCGGTCTGCCAGGTCGTCCGGTAGGCCCCCAGGCGCTCCACCACGTAGGCCGCCGACTGCGGCACGACCCGTATGTTAAACACGACGAGAACCACGCCGAGTACGGCGATGACGCCCGCGATAACCCATCCCATGGATAACTCTCCCCTCTGCGGTTATTCGTCCCCGGGCAGGGGCTCTTCCTCTGCGTCCGGGTAGGCCCTCTTCTGCAGCTTCTTCACCAGGGGGCGGGCGGCGGCCAAGCTTGCCCCCGTGACCGCAACGACAAGCAGCACCTGCAGCCATACCGGCGCGGCGAACGCGCAGGAAAGCAGCGCCGCGGCGGCGCCCAGCGCGAACCAGACGGAAAACAGCTGCATGGAAAGCGCCTCCAGCGCCAGCGAGGCGATCAGCATCGCCAGCCAGATGATCCAAGTCTTATCCTGCATGCAACCTCCTCCCTTCCAGCCTAATTCTATCACAGCGGCGGCGGAATTACAAGGGCTAAAGGGAAAAAATTTGCGCGCGCCTACGCAAGCCCCAGCCGGAACACCACCCACGCGCCCAGGTTCACCGGCTTGAGCGATATGCGCAGCCGCCTGCCCGCGCAGCGGAGCCGGGAATGCACGTTGTCAATATTGCCCACCGTGGTGAAGCGCAGGCTGGCCGGGATATCCTCCGCCGCGGCGCCGCCCGCGCAGGCGGTGAAGGTCACAGGTTCCCCGGGGAACAGATCGATGAAGTTGTCGCTGAGGTTCCCCTCCAGCAAATCGCTTTCGATGAACACGGCGCGGGCGAATTTGTCGCTTTGCACGGTGATATGCGCGAGGCCGCCGCGCACCTCCGCCCGTGCCGCGAACCGGCACCGCGGCAGCTTGAGCTCCTTCTCCTTGCCGAACAGCAGCGTGCGCGCGGAGACCACCTGCCCGCCGTCTTTCAGCTGCACGCGGAGCACCAGGCCTCCCGGGTCCCTGTTGAAACTGAGCTCCGCCGCCGCGCGGGAGGACAGCGCCCGGGCCGTCATGGGCGGCAGCTGTTCCGACTCGACCACGCGCCCGCTGAAATCCATCAGCTGCCAGGCGATGCTGAGCCTGCGGTCCTCCCGCGTGTCGTTGAGCATATACAGCCTGGCGGACCTCCCGCTGTCTTGGATGGACACCGCCACGGGTTCGAAGAAGCGCCGGGCGGCGTATTGCAGGGCCTTGTGCCGGCCCGCATAGTCGACGCCGGACCAGGAGCACACCGGCCAGCAGTCGTTGAGCTGCCAATACAGGCTGCCGTTGCAGCGGCCCCGGCTGCGCCGCCAGTGCTCGGTGGCGTCGCGCACGCACTCCGCCTGGTTGAGCTGCGAAAGGTAGAGGATATCGCCGAAGGCCTTCGGCAGGCGGTATTGCGACAGCAGGTAGTACAATATCTTCTGGTTGCCGCTGCGGCACTTCTGGTGCGCGTTGAACACCGGGCTTTCCACGTCGCAGTCCCCGGGCCCGGCGAAGGCGCGCACGGCCTTCATCGAAGGCAGGGATTCCAGACCGAATTCGCTGCAGAATCTGGTCTGCCGCCCGCGGTAAAAATCCAGGGGCTGCAGCCCGTGCCACACGTGCCACAGGTGGGTGTCGCCGTCCTTGTCGCCGGCCGCGCCCTTGAGGTAGGCCTCCCCGGTGGGGGAGGTGGCGGTGTAGGCCGTCCGGCCGTCATATTCCCTCACCCAGGCGGGCAGAATCTCCCAGAAGAATTTGCCCTGCCAGCGGGTGAGCTTGCGGTAATGCGCCCACATGACGGACATGGCCTCGATCTCGTTGTTGCCGCACCACAGCGCAAGGCTCGCGTGGTGGCGCAGCCGCTTGACGTTGTATGCCACCTCGTCCCTGACGTTTTGCAGGAAGCCCTCGCCGTCGAAGGGATACGGCGCGCAGGCGAACATAAAGTCCTGCCAGACGAGCAGGCCCATGCTATCGCACATATCGTAGAATTCGTCGCTTTCGTAATAGCCGCCGCCCCAGACGCGCACCATGTTCATGTTGGCCCGCAGGCACTCCTCCAGCAGGCCGCGCTTGACCTCCGCCGTCGCGCGGTCGGGGAAGGAATCCGGCGGGATGTAGTTCGCCCCCTTGGCGAAGATGGGCGCGCCGTTCAGGATAAACTGAAAATTATGGCCGTAGCGGTCCTTTTCCCGGTTGAGCTCTATGGTGCGCAGGCCGATCCGGTACTCCGCGGCGTCCACTTCGGCGCCGTCGTAGAACGCCTGCGCCCGCAGGGTATACAGCGGCTGCGCCCCCAGCTCGCGGGTCCACCAAAGCCGCGGGTTTTCGATCAGGGTCTCGAGGGTATCGCCCCGGCCCTGCGCGAGCGCGTCCCCTTCGGGCGAAAGCAGCGTCAGGCGCAGCTCGGCGCCCTCCCGGTAAAGCTCCGCCCCGGCCTTGGCGGATACCCAAACCTTGCCCCCCGCGTGCCGCTGCGAAATCTCCATGGGCAGCAGCCTTGCGCCCCGGCAGCACCGCAGCGATATCTCGCCGGTGATGCCGCTGACCGGGATGCGCGGGCCCCAGTCCCAGCCGAAGTGGCACTGCGCCTTGCGGATATGCGTGCGCCCGGGGGAGCCGTTGATGTCCGGGGGCGTCCGGAACCGCCGCGCCATCTCCCGGGCGTAGCGGACCGGGGAATCGAATTCGATGCGCAGGGCATTTTCGCCCGCGCGGACCATGCCGCTCACGTCGAACTCATAGCCGATATGGCTGTTCTTCCCCTTGCCCGCGAGCATGCCGTTCACGTACACGCGGCACAGGGTATCCAGCTGCCCGCAGCAAAGCGTGATGCGGTCGGCCTCCAGGTCCTCCGCCTCCAGGCAGAACGAACGTGTATAGTCGAAGTCCGCCTCGCCCACCCAATAGGATTTGCTTTCGTTTTCGCCGGTAAAGGGGTCCTCGATTTTGCCCAGGCGCAGCAGGTCGTGGTAGTTGCAGCCGGGGACGACAGCGGGCGCCGGCGTTTCGCCGCGCCGCGCAAAGCCCCACGCGCCGCCGAGGGGGATGGTTTTCATATGCGCGGTCTCCTTCTCTTCCGTTTATTTCGTTTCAGCCAAGCCGACCTCGAGCGTTATGATCTCGAACGGTTGATACGCGAACGCAAGCGCATCGCCCGCAATGACTGCGACGTCCCCTTCGCAGGGCCGCTCCAGCAGGTCGAGCGCCCTTGCCGACTGTATTTTGAAGGGCAGCTTCAGCGCCGCCCGGCCGCGCCGCCCGGCCTGCTCGCACAGGCGCAGGACCAGCGTATCGCCGTCTTCGGCCTTCTTCACCGCCTGCAGGAAGACGTTTCCGCGGTCGATGGAGAACGGCTGCGCGGGCGTGCCCTCGCCCAGGAGGGGGATGTTGTATTCCCAGGCCAGCTTTGTGATATCGGCGATGGACGTGCCCTCCCCGTGGGGGAAAATCGCGTAGGAGAACGTGTGGCCGCCCCGGTCGGCGAACACGTCGGGCCGCTGGGTGGCCCGCAGCAGGCTCAGGCCCATGGCGGAGCCCTCCAGGGAGATCCCGTATTTGCAGTTGTTGAGCAGCGCGACCCCCGCGCCGCCCTCCGACATATCGCTGAACTTATGCGCGCAGACCTCGTAGCGCGCCTGCTGCCAGGTGGTATTGCGGTGGGTCTCCCGCAGGCACACGCCCGCCGAGGTATCGCACAGGGCCGTGCGGGCAAGCACGTTCACATCGAACAGCGCCTTGGCCAGGCGGTTGTCCTCCCGCCAGCTTACGATGTTCTCTATGTCAATCAAGCTTGAAGCCCTGAAAAACCTGATCTTCTGCACCCAACGGGATTTTTCCGTCTTGTATTCGGCTGCGAGTGTCAGGCTGTCCCCGTCCCGCTTCTCGAGGGACAAAGGCGCGGCGACTTCCAAAGCGTGCGCGATGCTCTTGTAGTCCGGCAGGATGTCCCAGGCGTCGTAGTTGCCCGGGGTGTCGTTGTACAGCGTGACGCGGTTGAACGCGCCGCCGGGCTTCACCCATTCGCGCTGCAAGTTCAAGTCGTACAGGCTGAGGATTTCGCCGCCTTCGCCGAACTTCACGTGATACAAAGGCGTTTGCAGGGTGCTTTCGCTGAAGCTGAACCAATCAGCCCCCCTCTCGCAGAGGGGGTTGCCCGCAGGGCGGGGGCTGCGCTCCCAGGGCAGCGTGTTGACGCAGGGCAGGCCCAGCTTCGCCATGGCCCGCGCGATGATCTCGTCGAGTTCGTCGTGCAGGCGGGCGTAATCCGCCATGGCGTCGCGGTATACCGGCGCGATATGCGAGCCCGGCAGGATGTCGTGGAACTGGTTGACCAGCAGGAGCTTGTATAATTCCCGCAAGCGCTCTTCGGGGTATCCGCCCCCGCGGGCATACACCAGGCTGCACAGGAGTTCGGCGTCGCGCAGTTTGTTTTCCAGCAGGCGGTTGTGCTTTTTCAGGTCGGCCTTGGTGGTGAAGGTGCCCCGGTGCATCTCGAGGTAGAGCTCGCCGTCCCAGACTGCCAGGGGGGCCTCCGGCGTGAAATTTTCTTCGAGGTACCGCGCGCCGGTAATGTGGCGGGTTTTCGGCATGCCCGGGAGCTTATCGAAGCGGGCCATGTATTCCAGCATCTCCTCGGTC
>WQTL01000374.1 GCA_009786275.1 Bacillota bacterium
CCGCTGCCGCCGCCTGTGCAGATGCCTGTTCAGCTGCCCGTAATCGTCCCGCCGCCCGTGCCGATACCGGTGGCCGTGCCGGTGCAGAAGGTCCCGCCCGCGCCGTTGCCGCAGCCCTGCCGCAGGCCGGCCATGGAATGCCAGACCATCACCTGCACAATGCCATGCCGCAGACCGTCTAAGTCCTGCTGCCCCGTACATAACCCCTGCCGGCAGTCCTGCTGCACATCGCACAGGCCCGCGCCCTGCGCCTGCAAATCCCCGCGGGGAAGCGTATCCTGGTTCATGCAGCCCGCCGCGGAGGCCGCCTATGCCGCCTTTGACGACGACGCCATGACCGCCTATATGGCCCCGGAGGCCATCCCCGCGGCTTCGCTGTCCGACGTGGCCTATGCGGAAACGGCCGCGCCGCAGCAGCCCGGCTATTATGAGCTGCCCGCGCAGGACTTCGCCTCCCTGGACGATTTTTTAGCGCAGAACACGGCACGCGGCATCCTAGAGCTGCAGGTGCGCATCGCCTCCGACGACGCCGCGCCCGTGCCCGGCGCGGTGGTGGATATCCTCAAGACCATCAACGGCGTGACCTACCTGTTCCACCACGGCGTCACCGACGCCGGCGGCAGCGCGGGGCGCATCGCCCTGCCCGCGCCGGACAGGAGCCTGTCCTTCGCGCCGCCCAACGGCTTCGTCCCCTACGCCGTGTATACCGTGTCCGTCACCCACGGCGATTACGCGCCCCAGGTGCTCGAGAACGTCGCGGTGTTCCCCGCTACGCAGTCCCTGCAGGTGGTGCGCTTAGGGATGGCGGCCACGCCCTCCGTGATCGACGAGGGGCTGTACGCAATGTGACCCTCCCATCAGAAAGGAGGCGGTTTGATGTCCTTGGGTACGCCCATCATCCCCCTGGTGATCACCGTGCACCTGGGAACCCCGAAGAGCAACGCGCGCAACGTGACGCTGCCCTTCCGGGATTACATAAAGAATGTCGCAAGCAGCGAGATCTACCCCACCTGGCCCGACAGCGCCCTGCGCGCCAACATCTACGCCATCACCAGCTTCGCCCTCAACCGCGTCTATACGGAGTACTACCGCGCGCAGGGCTTCCCCTTCGATATCACCTCCTCCACCTCCTACGACCAGGCCTTCGTCGACGGCAGGGACATCTTCGCCAACATCAGCCGCCTGGTGGATGAGCTCTACAACGACTACATCGTGCGGCGCGGGCACGTGGAGCCCATGTTCGCCAGCTACTGCAACGGCACCACAGCCACCTGCGCGGGCCTTTCGCAGTGGGGGAGCTACTATCTGGCCTCCCAGGGCTACACGCCCTACCGGATTTTGCAGTACTACTACGGCAGCGACATCGACCTGGTGTTCGACGCGCCGGAGGGGCCGGTGTACCCCTCCTTCCCGGGCAGGCTGCTGCGCCGCGGCAGCGCGGGCGAGGAGGTGCGCACCCTGCAGATGCGCCTGCGCCGTATCTCGCGCAATTTCCCCTCGGTCCCCGCGGTGGAGGTGAACACCGGCGTGTTCGACGGCCCCACCGACGCCGCCGTGCGGGCCTTCCAGCGCACCTTCGGCCTGACCCCCGACGGCGTCGTAGGCCCCAATACCTGGAACCGCGCCATCACCATCTTCAACGCCGTCGCGCGTCTCAACGAGCTGGATTCCCAGGGGGTCACGCTGTTCGAGGCCACGTCCCTCTACGCCGTCAACCTGCGCCCGGGCGACCACGGCTTCGACGTGCGCGCCCTGCAGTACTACCTGGATTTCATCGCGCGGTTCTATCCCTCCATGGGCAGCGTTGCCGCCGACGGCGTCTTCGGCCCCGATACGGAGCGCGCCCTGCGGGAGTTCCAGCGCCTCTACGGCCTGACCGTGGACGGCGTCGCGGGCCGCGCCACCCACAACGCCCTGCTGGAGGCCTACACGGCCCTGTACAATTCCCTGCCGCCGGAGGACGCGCGCCCGTTCTACCCCAACTACGCCTTCTCGGAGGGGGACACCGGCGAGAAGGTCCGCCTGCTGCAGACCATGCTGGCCGCCCTTTCGCAGCGCATCCCGGGCTTGCAGCCCCTCATCCCCGACGGGTACAATCATTTATGCCCACTTTTGCCCGAAAAAAGAAAGCGAACCACATTCGCCGTGCCATGCCTGTGTCAAGCCGCCATTTCGCCCTGACTGTTGATCTCTACAAACTCAAGAATACGCTCTAACTCGTCCGTAAAAAGAAAGTCGATGGTGAACTCCCTGCCCTCATGAACGTGTACCGTGTCAATCAACTCAATCAGCATTGTCCGGTCAATCTGCCGGACGTTTTTGTATTTCAGGAACGCTTCGAAGATTTCGCAGCCGCTGTCAACACCTTGGCCCATGAGGCGCTGTTCTTCCTCAAGGTTAACTATTGCCGTGCCCAGCTGTTCTTTCTGCGCCTCAAAGCGGGCTTTCATGCGCTGGTAATCCTCGCGGGTGATGTCGCCGGATTTCCAGTCCACATACAGCCCATCGGATAGCTGTTTCACTTTCTCCAACTCACGGGACTTCTCTTTCAACAGCTTTGCGATACGTTGGGATTGCGTATTGGCCGTGGGTGATAGATTGATCTGATCTATGATCTCACGAAGGGATTCCAGCAATGAAACCTGTGCTTGCACCGCTGCCAGTACCGCGCTGGTGAGTTCATCTTCGCGGATGGAGTGACGGGTGCAGCGGCCCTTTTCATTATAGGTGCGACAGACATAGTAAACATTATTCTGAGAGGGTTTACGCCGCATTGCTTTGCCGCAGTCACGGCATTTGAGGAAGCCCCCGAACAGGTGCACGGTGCGTGAATCGTTGGGAGTGCGGGTGTCCCGCTGGAGCAACCGCGCCAGGGTATCGTATTGCTCCTGCGTGAAGGTTGGCTCGTGCGTGTTTTCGCAAATGAACCAGTCCTCCTCTGGAACCTTTACCATGTCGTGCACCTTGTAGCTTACCACGCGCTGGCGGCCCTGCACCATGTGGCCCAGGTTTACGGGTTCCAACATTATGCGCCGGATGGTACATCCCACCCACAACCCGTCGTTCGTCATCCCGTGTGGATTTTGGTAATTCCAGCCCTTGCTACGTTTGTAGGTGGATGGATTCGGAATCCCAAGTTCATTGAGCTTTTTCGCGATCCCGCTCATGCTCATACCATCGTGCACCAGCCAGCTGTAGATGTCGCGCTTGATAGGCATGATGTCCGGGTCAAGTATGAGGTGGTTTTTGTCTTCCGGGTCTTTGAGGTATCCATAGGGTGGAAACGCGCCAATGAATTCGCCGTTGCGCCGTTTGGTGTCGAAGGTGCGCCGCACATCGCTGGAGGTCTTGGCTGCAAATCGGTCGTTCATTAAGCCGTTGATGGGCACTTCCAGGCTTGTGATGGCCTCCGGGTTGGTGTAGGTGTCAACTTTCGGATCGCCGGTGGAGATGAACCGCACGTTCATCTGTGGGAAGTATTCCTCGAGGTAGTAGCCCTGGTCGCTGTAGTTGCGGAACGCGCGGGACAGCGTTTTGCAGATCACGCAGTTGACCTTGCCATCCTCAATATCCGTCAGCATCCGCAAGAAATCCTTGCGTGTGTCGTCGGTGCCCGTCAGGCCGTCGTCAATGTAGAAATCTACTACCACATACTCGCCAACAAAGAATTTTTCGAGGTATTCCGTGAGGATTTTTTGTTGGTTGACAACGCTGTCGCTGTCGTCGCTTCTTCCGCTTTCCTTGTTTTTGTCCTCCTTGGAAAGCCGGATATAGACCGCGATGCGCCAGAGAATTTGAGCTTTTGCCGCTTTGCTGATGTGCGCCATGTTCGTGCCGGTAGGCTGTTTTTTGATTCGTGCCATATCTGGTCACACTCCTTTCAAAGCGACTATATCATATTATTTTTCATGGTGCAAATGTGCAAATTCAACGGCTTGCCAGCGCGGTCAGGTAGGACTGCACCGCCTGTGCGAGAGGCTTCCCGTCGCGGCAAAAGCGCACGTTCACAGCAACATTGCCGCAGCGGAACGCGTAGGGGTTTTTAATTTGCCGGAGGTATTGTTCTGCTCGCACGGCGGCAGGCGCGTCCATGTCAAGCGTTATAGTGGTGATGTTCACCCGCTGCTCACGTGGTGGTACTATGTTTTGCAGCTCGCGCAGTTGCGCAGCGGTCATTTGAGGTTCTCCTTCCATGCTTTTCTTACGTCCATTTTTATGCCCGGAGGCGCTTTGGTAGACCCGCAGAACGGGCAAAGCGCCGCGCCTGTCTTATCGCCTTCGGTGCAAACACCACCCGCACCTGACAGCCGTCAAGCACGTAGACCCACTCGCGCTTTTCTTTCTTTCGCTTAAAGCACATAAGCATCAACTCTTCTTTCCTGAAATAACAAACGAAAAACCGCGCCTCACAGCGCAGTAATCGCATTCTTGTTTAATGACCTCCTGATAGTCGGCTCGCCTGATTTTATGCTCCGGCGAATCGTAGAATTGCTGGGCGCAGGCAGAACAGAGGCTCAATATCATTTCATCTGGGGGCTTTCTGCTGGTTATCGGGAGCATTGGTCTGCTGTTCTGATTTTCGTTTCTGCTCATTCGATCAACCCCAGACTGAAACACAGGGCTTGCTCCACGTCACGCAGCTCCCTCGCCTGTAAGCGCCCGACATAGGCTCCAAGACGCTGGCGGTCGATGGCGCGTACTTGTTCTGTGAGCACCATAGAACGCTCACGCAGAGGGCGGTTGACGGGCAGGATGCAGTGCGCCTGCAAGAATGGGAGCTTGATGATGCTGGTAGTGGGCACGACAATCACCGTGGGGGAGTTCTGGTTGAGCAGGTCGGATTGCAGAATTAAGACGGGGCGGTGTCCGCCCTGCTCACTGCCAACGGCATCGCCGAGATCGGCATAGTAAATTTCACCGCGCAAAATGGATTCCATTGCAAATACACTTCCTTTGTAGTGATCTGGATGTAGTGGGCCGGACGGGGCGTTTTTAAGATTGGAGCGACAGATGCGCCGATGAATCCGCGCCGCGCCCGGCCTATATTTAAAAGGAACCATCCAACGGCGGCCAGCGTAGCCGCTCCACGAAGTCCGCCGCTCCCTTTCCGGCAAGCAGTAGGCTTCCTCCCATCCCTGCGAGGCATCCCCATTGGCTGCGACGGCTCACGGTGTTTCCTGCACCGCTTCAACGCTCGGCCTGTGGCTGGATGCGAGTATCATTGTGCTTTCTGCCTGTCGTCGCCCTGCGGGGAGCTGCCCTGCTGTCAAAGCTATTGGTGTGATCGCTCCGGCCTGTGCGGCCATCGTTGCGCACCCGCTTTCGTGGCTCGCCGGGTTTCCTATGTGTCCCGGCAGCAGAAAGAACGTATTGGATGGTTCCGATATGAAGTTTTCAAGGAGCCGGAGGGGTCGGAAATTTACCCCCTCACTTAATTCCCCACTCAGAGGGGTAAAAACGAAGCCTATTCCTCAAAATATTTTTTTAGTCTCGCTTTCGCTGTGGAAACGCTGTACTCAACAGCTCTTGCGGTGCATCCTTCTTTGTCCGCTATCTGCTGGCAATTCAAGCCATACTCACAGCAAAGCAAGAAGCGTCGCCGCTGTACAGCCGTTAGCTGCAAAAGCGCGGCCTGCATGTCAACACTGGCAACAATGAGATCATCCAGCGGAACAGGCAGTTTCGCTATGCGCTGCGCCAATTGCATTTCCGAGAGCTCTAGCTGTTCATGATGGCGCTCAGTGTAATGCAACTGCCTGCGTTCATCTCTGCGGTATTCTCCCAACACCAGATAGACCTCTCGGGATACTTCAATTTCCTGTCGGATACCATTACTGTCCGAAAAAGCAGCGTAGTATTTCTGTTCCCCGCCCGTATTATCGGTGCGGAGAAGATAATATTCTTGTTGCATTGTTTCCTCCAATCGAAAATTCTGCAGTCAAACTTTCGATTGGAGGGCGGCGAACGCCCAGGATGTAGATACCCTATGCAGGGAAAACAAATACGCCCAAGCCCATTTTTAGAATGAGCTGGGGTGTGCATAAAATATATGGATAGAAAGAGTTTGGGGATTGTTTGAAACATCTTTACTCTTTTCGTCCTTTGCACCGCAGGAAAGTTCCGCGATGTAAATTGTTAAATCGTCCTTGGCGAAAAAAATAGCGCTAAAGCGGTTAAAGCCCGCTTTGGCGCAAGTCCCTTCATCCCCTATTCAGTTTTATGCGTCGCTTCTTTATTCAGCGTCAAGTAGAACGCTGACCCGTTGTGTGCTCTGATGGTTGCTTGTTATGAGTATTTGCATCCCTCCATACTGTATACCGCAGCCGGGGGGATGGCGCTTGCGGCGCGGTAACGCCGCAAGCGCACGGGTGCCACCGGGCTATTTCTGCGTGGGGTACACCTGGGTATTGTGCCATCCACGTAATGGCTT